>JAHYIS010000003.1 GCA_019429385.1 ANME-2 cluster archaeon
CATCCGAGCGGGTGGATATATCCAAAAATGGAGGAAAAGAAATGAATAAGAAAATATCAGCAGTATTAATATCTGCGCTCATGGTGCTGACCATGTTTACAGCTTTGGTGCCTTCTGCATCAGCTGCAAGAACAGTACAGGCACCTTATGAGTTTATGGGTGTTGTAAATCAAACCCCAATAGACTCGGAATATTTCAATGTATCCGCAGAATCACGAACGAGTCCAAGTATTTTATACTATGACCTGGACGATCAAGCAGGTTATGAGACACTATCATTCTATACCTATATAGATGAAGAATTGACGATTAAGGAAGGTCACCTGACTTATACCACCAGTGCCTGGGATGATGAAGATGGCAATACATTTGTTGCCTGGCTTGGCGAGAAATATTATGTCGTCGAGAACTCTTCAAGCAAGTGGATCATCAGCGACCTTATCGTGGATGAAGATGATTCAGATGACCATCTCCTGAGAGTTGGCGAAACCCTTACTCTTGCTGAAGGCTGGTCTATCACCGCTCTTGAAATAGATGTGGATGGTAAGAAAGCATGGATGTCTCTGTCTAAAGACGGCGAAGAAGTTTCCAACAAGGTTGTCAAGGAATTTGGTTCTGATGATGCAGCCGGCACAGGGTACTTTGTTTATGAAGATGACCTTGGTGCAAACGATGATTCAGAAGTCATGAACTTTACTGTTGAGACCGTGTTCGCAGGTATGAATACCAATCTGGTGAAGATCAATGATATCGATTTGATTTCACTTGATGTCCTTGAGATCAAGAGTTCAACAAATGATGTTGTTAAAGACTTTGATGTTAAGAATATGAGCCAATACACGATAACCGTCGATAACGCCGATGATATATCACTGGCAGAAGATGGTGTCGTTGAAATCATGGATGACAGGTTCGCTATCAGAGTCACTGACGGTAAATCCATGGCAGGTCTTGGTAAAATCATTATCATCGAAGGCGATGGTACACACACAGCAACCAGGACAGCCACACCAACTCCAACCGTGACCCAAGTAGGTACAGAACCTGGAACAGGTACTGAACCCGGTACCGCTACAGCAACAGCAACAGCAACCGCAACTGAAGTCGTGCCCACCCCAACTCCCACAAAGGAGCCTGGATTTGAGGCAGTGTTCGCAGTAGCAGGTCTGCTCGCAGTAGCCTATCTGGTACTCAGACAGCGTGATTAAAGAGAACAAATATATTTGAATGAAGGGATTTTTTTATCCCTTCTTCTTTCTTTTTTAGGTCAAATTGATTACAGTATTATTCGTCGTAGGGGAATAGATTATGTTTTTTCACAAGAATATTCTAATCATTGGTTTTTTAATTTCAATCATTGTATTATCAGGTTGTACAGACAATACCGGCAATGAAGATCTGGCAGATATTCCGGAAGATACTTCAAGTTCTGATAACACATCGATAATTCCAGGAAATCTCAGCCTCATGGTCATAGTGGACCCATTACCAGATGGTTATGAGATTCTGGGGACACTCCCGATATCAGATGATTATGCTCAATATTCAGAAAATATTATCGATGCAAGAGAAGGAGCCTACAGGGATACAGAGAATACTGATGTTTTTCTGGATATAATAGAGTTAGATTCAAAGCAAGCAGCACTGGACTTCATTTCACGTTACAAATCACAGTATATACCTCTTGAGACTATAGAAAGATTTACTTCCATTTCATTTAACGGACATGAGGCCACCAGAATCGTCCAGTACAGGAATTCCGGGGGCAGTCAAATACCCAAATACCAGATTATCTGGAATAAAGAAAACCTGGTTTTTTTAGTAAGAAGCAACTCCCACCTTGAAAGTTCTTCACTGGAGCTGGCAAAGGCAACAGGGCAGTAATAATTAACAATACCTTCTTTTTTTTACCAACAACAACAAAGGATATGTAATAGTAGTGCCCACATTGATAGTAAACGAGGTGTTATTATTACCTTAAAAAATGGATTTCAATTAAAATATTTGCTCATAATTGCCCTTGTGATTTCAATTTTTTGCTCAACTGCACAGGCATGGGAAGATGCGGATCTCGAGCATTGGGCCAGTGGAAAATCCGGCAAGTTATACTGGGGAGATACCCTTGAAAATGGTGTCTATAAGGTTGAAGCCTATGACTTTCCAAGAACCGATAGAAAAGGCCAGATAAATACGCCCTATGTCGGAATAAATCTGTACAAGGACGGCGAACTGGTTGCCAGCGACAGTATGCTGATATGGGATTCGTTCATGTATGAAGGTGAAGTAAGAGTAACGGTCAAAAGTATTATGTCAGCCAGTGATATTAACTGGCAGGACGATACCTATAAACCCTGGGCAGAAGTGAGCGTAGAACTGCGCGGACTTCCTGATGTGGCCATCTCTATTGGGACAGACAAGGATACCTACAAAGTTACCGACAAAAAGATATCTGTTACACTTACGGCAAAGAACAGTGGCACTGCTCCTCTGGAGGATGTAAAAATGTACGTGGATTTCGGGAAATTGGAATTTGACCCCACAAGCCCAAATAAAAAGACCGATTTCACGTACAAGGATATCCACCACGCTGCTTCGGTAACCGAAACCTTCATCCTGAAAGTTCCTTCTGATATGAAGGATACTGACTACGAGATAACAGCCAATGTTACCGGCATAGATGAAAAAGATGAAAGTCATGAATTTAATGGTAGCGGTGACCTTACAGTCGAAAATATGATCACTATCATAAAGAACACAAGGGAAGATATCTTCATGACCGATACGGCATTTGTGCAACTAATAATCAGTAACAATGGCGCTTATGCAGTGAAAAGTATCGAACTGGAAGATACCCTTGGAGATTACTTTGAGTTGATCGGCAGTTCTTCCCTTGTGTGGAATTTTGACCTTGGAGCAGGTGAGTTCAAAGACTACAAATATACTATCAAACCCGTAAAACCAAACAAGAATGGATATACCCTTCCTGAAGCAAAAGCCAGCTGGATGGTGAATGGGATCGAGTATAACCAGACATCCGAATCACCTAAGATCATTGTACACGGCTCAAAAATACTTCTTGAGAAAACCGTTAGTCCTACCAAGGCTAATCCTAATACGAACCTGACAGTTACCGTCACTGCAACAAATGTTGGTGACGTTAAGGCCAGTGTAGAGATCTTTGACCAATCGCCATTACCTGAGAATGTAATTTTAGTAAGCGGTGAAATGTACACGAAAAAAGTAATCGGTGAAGAGGACAGTGTCAGTTTGAGCTATGTTATCAAGGCAGAAACGAATGGGTTTTATGAATTGCCCAAAGCAACAGCCAAATTCTTTGACCTCCAGTTATACCGCAGCGAAGAATTATCCAACTCCCCGATATTCACTTCAGGAAATCCACCACCTGCAGGTCAAACCCCTCGTCCTGGTGAGACCTATACACCCAAACCCACACCAGTTCCCACAGCAACCCCGGAAGAACCCGGTTTTGGGATTCTTACAGCCATAATGGGCGTATGTTTGGCCATGTTCATATCCATGCATCGGCATTAACCGGGAGATAACAATGGAGCCGATAATTGATGTGATCAAATCCCGCAGGAGTGTCAGGCAGTTTTTAGACCGGCCTGTTGAAGATGATCTTATCGCAGAGATCCTTGAAGCTGGCCGGTGGGCGCCGTCCGGCCTGAACAACCAGCCCTGGCGTTTTGTAGTGGTCAGAGACAGACGACTTATAGCCGCACTGGCAGAATGTACCCGGTACGGCGCGATTATTCTGGGGACATCCCTTTTGATCGCAGTATTCCTTGATGAAGATGTGATGTATGACCACACCAAGGATACCTTAGCCTGCGGTGCAGCCATACAGAACATGTTACTTGCAACCCACGGTACCGGACTGGGTGCCGTTTGGCTGGGCGAGATATTGAACCGAAAAGCTGAAGTGTGCCGCATTCTTGAAGCACCGGGCTCAATGGAACTGATGGCAGTTATTGCAGTTGGTTATCCCGCTCCGGGTGGCAGCAATCCAGGGGTGCGTCGCGATATTTCGGAGATTGCTTTTGCAGAGCGGTTCAACAAGCCTATTTCTTAAATAGTACCATTGTACCCAGAAAGATGCTTATAACAAACCCGCCAATACCTGCAATCTGAAGTACAATTTCTCCTCGTGCAAATACCAGTAACGCGGCTGATGATGCCAGCAAAACAATAATGTAAAGACGCTGCAAAATATTGTTGATGAAACGTCTTTTTTTAGCAGCAGTTTCCTGTTTGGTGATGTTTAGCGTTTTTATGATCCTCAAAGTTTCAAATATATCATTGATACCAGCAGGTATGCTTTTAAAAGCTTCATAGATATTGTCCCATTCCATCTGGAAGTCTTCAACCATTTTTGTGGGCGAATACTTTTTCCTGGCAATTTCCCTGGACAGGGCTTTCACTTCATCCATAAGATTAAAATCCGGGTCAAGGTCAAGACAGGTACTCTCAACCAGGACAAGAGCCCTCTCAAGCAGCGAAAATGTGCGAGGCAATGACAGGTCATATTTCAATGCAAGCTTGACAAAATCATCACTGTGCCGTTCACCCCTTCCATAATGCTGCCTGGATATAAGTTCGTCAATATCCCATTTGAAAGCATGAATGTCGATCTCATCAACAGGTTTGTGGGCCATTTTTAACATTGAGTTCGCAACCATGTCAACATCTTTTATGTAGACAGCATAGAACACAGAGTACATATCTTTCATGATACCAGAATCAAGCTTTCCGATAGCGCCGAAGTCAAGATATGCAATATTACCGTTCTTCATAACGAATATGTTGCCTGGATGCGGGTCTGCGTGGAAGAATCCGTCTATATAAACCATTTTGAGGAAACTGGTTGAAATGAGCTTTGCGACCCTTTTTTTCTCAGCAGAATTGAATGTCCTGTATTCCCTTAGCGTTACACCGTAAATATGTTCCATTACAATAATATTGTCATTGGTCAACTCCCAGTAGACCTTGGGAATATGTACCTGGTTGAAATCTTTGAAATTCTCCCTGAAGCGTTCCATATTGAAAGCTTCATTGCGGTAATCCAGTTCACGGTTCAACATGGTCTTGAATTCTTCAAGAAAACCGTCAACGTCAATCTTATCATTGATCTTTAGCAATTTCAGGAAAATGAATTTCAGATCATATAATATATCCAGGTCAAGATTGATCACATCCATCATACCCGGCCTTGCAATCTTGACCGCTACATCCTCCCCGTTCAGTACGGCTTCGTATACCTGGGCAATGGAGGCACTGGCAATCGGTTCTGTGTTAAAATCATCAAAGAGTGCAGTAAAATCGCTATGTACTCCGGTGTCATTTGATGTAGTACCACATATAACGCTAAATGCTTCCTGCATCCTTTCAAAATCGTACGGTTGTACTCTTTCCTGAAGTTTTTCCAGTTCTGCGCCATATTCAACAGGAACAATATCAGGCCGTTTACTCATGGCCTGACCAAGTTTGATAAAACTGGGCCCAAGCTCTTCTAAAGCCATACGGAGTTTTACTGAATTGGACCTGCGCTCAAAATCTATCGGACAGGTACACAGGTCTACCGGTTCCGCTCTTTGCCTGGATTCTTTAGATAAGATACTGAATAGTCGGTATTTGTAAAAAACCCGTGTAATTTTCATGTACCGTTTGATCTTGCTGAACATCCTGTTTTATATCAGCGTGTTATATGTTTATAAAGATAACTTTTTTTACCACGCGTATGGTTCACGGTTAAAGGCCGACCTTTTGAGGTTAATTATTTCACTGAAGAAAATCCGAATGTAAAGGAGGATTTTATGGTATTGTGCAACATCAAAAATTTTAAGTAATGAAACAATAATGAGTATCATAATGATAAAACGGATTCTTGTACCAGTTAAATCCACCCGAGGGTCGGATAGGGCAATAGATTTCGCCTGTGAGCTGGCTGGCCAGCTTAATGCATCCATTCATCTAATTACCGTTGATTTTATTGACATGGCAGAAAAGAGCAGGATGAACCATCAATTAATGGAAGAAACGATCCGTAGATGCAAGGGACGTGAAATTGCCGCAACGTATTCAGTAGTATCTGCCGAGACCCTGGAAGACGTTGCCATAGTGATCTCAAGGTTTGCAGAGGACTATGACCTTATTATAATGGGGCATTGCAAGTATAAGAAAATATACAAGTTCCTGCGCGATAGTGTTGCCGAGAATCTCATAAAATTATCTCCCTGCCCGGTAGTGGTGGCTGCGGTTGAATGTGAGGATGACGACCGAAATACTCCTTCATTTAAAAGTTCAGATCGAGGAAATGTAAGCAACCATTGAATCGAATATCTTTTTTCCATCTTCCGAACCCAGGATCAGCTCTGAAGCCCGCTCAGGATGTGGCATCATTCCGAGGACATTACCTTGCTCATTAATGATCCCTGCAATGTTTTCAATGGAGCCGTTAGGGTTTGCTTCATCAGTAGCATTACCTGTTCCGTCCACGTACCTGAATGCCACTTTTTTGCTTGAATCGAGTTCTGATAATGTGTGCTCGTCTGCAAAATAATTCCCTTCCATGTGTGCAATGGGTATCCTGATGACCTCGCCCCTTTTGAAGGAATTGGTGAACGGGGATGTATTATTCTCCACTCTCAGATTGACCCACTCACACCTGAACTTCGGGTAGCGGTTGGTCATAAGCGCACCGGGCAGCAGTCCCGATTCCACCAGTATCTGGAACCCGTTGCAGATGCCCAGTACGGGCAGTCCCTTATCCGCCATCTTCCTGACGGTATTCATAACAGGCGCCCTGGCAGCTATGGCACCCGCACGCAGGTAATCGCCATAGGAGAATCCGCCTGGTATTACTACACCATCATATCCTTCCAGTTCATCCTTATACCATACCAGGTCGGTATCCACACCGAGTACTTCTGAGAGGACGTAGTGCACGTCATGGTCGCAGTTACTGCCGCCGAACTGAAGGACTGCAATTTTCATCCTTATTCCTCGATAACGATATCGTAATTATGGATAACAGGATTTGCCAGCAGGCGCATGCACATATCATTCACCCTGGCTCGGGCCTCATCTATGGACGGTGCATCAAGGTCAATAATGAACCGTTTTTGCATCTGCAGGGAATTGGTGGTAAAACTAAGATGTTCGAGTGCCCTTTTTATTGTGGATGCTTCAGGGTCTAACATTCCGCTTTTAAGTCCAATGGTAACTTCGGCGTGGTATTGCATTTTATATAAACCTCAGAATCTGACAACGTATTTTAGGAGCAGGACAATAATTACCTTTTCGGTATTGCATTACATGCTCTTTGGTGCATATATGCCCAGCGTGTCCAGTACAATAGCAAGTACAATCCTTGCACAGTCTACCAGCACCAGTCTCGAGTCCCTGAGTGGCGCTTCGGCGGTCAGCACAGGAACGTACCTGTAGAACTGGTTGAAGGAGTCGGCCAGTTCCCGGGCATAGGTAGCTAGATGGTGTGGTTTCAGGTCCGTAGCTGCCGAATCAATGACAGCAGAGTACCTGGACAGGTATTTTATCAGTTCGATTTCCTGGTCTTCCACCAGCACTGATATGTCATGTTCAAGGGCAGCCGGGTCTATTCCTGCTTCTTCTGCATTGGCCATGATACTGCACGCCCTGGCATGACTATACTGGATGAACGGAGCGCCCTGTTTTTCAAAATCCAGCGCTTCCCGCCAGTCAAAGACCGTGGATTTTTCAGGTGATACCTTGACTACATCGTACCTGACAGCGCCTATCCCCACGAATTGAGCCACATTCCGCTTGAAATCATCTCCCGTATCCGGTCGCCGCTTCTCCACTTCTATCAATGCCTGTACATCTATCTGGTCAAGCAGTTCGTCGGTACTGATAAACTTGCCCCGCCTGGTACTCATGCTACCTTCGGGCAGGGAGACGAACTCAAATATCACAATCTCAGGTTCTTTCTCGCCCAATGCCCTCAACACGGCTTTCAACTGACCTGATATCAGTTTGTGGTCTGCCCCCAGCACATCTATCATCCTGTCACAGTGTCCGGCTTTCCACAGATGGTATGCCAGGTCCCTTGTAGTGTAAAGGGATGTGCCGTCGCTGCGCTGGATGACCAGTTTCTTCTCAAAGCCATAATCGGTGAGGTCGACCATCAGGGCACCGTTATCAACAACAGCCCTGCCTGTATCCTTAATACGGTCAATTGTGGCACTCACATCATTATTGCGGACATAGGTTGACTCCCAGGCAAAGGAATCATGGTGGACGTTCATGCGCTCCAGGGTATGTTTAATGCCCTTCATGGCAAGGTCTACGGCATGTTTGAACCGCTCTGCCACATCAGGGTCACCCTGCTCGATACGCTGCATCAGTTCATCTATTTCGGCTACTTTCTCAGGTTCATCGTTCAATACCCTGTTCGCCTTGATATAGATGTCAGCAATGGCATGGTCTGATTTCTTTGAAGTGTCAAAATCAAAATGTTCC
The DNA here is from genome assembly GCA_019429385.1 of ANME-2 cluster archaeon. Lineage (NCBI taxonomy): Archaea > Methanobacteriati > Methanobacteriota > Methanomicrobia > Methanosarcinales > ANME-2 cluster archaeon. Next base: position 8,518 of record JAHYIS010000003.1, read on the forward strand.
AGGGCCCACGAAACAATAGCTATCTGCCTGCCCATGTCATTGATATAATACTGCGTCTCCACCTCATATCCTGCTTTTGCAAGAATGCGGGCAAGGGTATCCCCGATAATGGAATTGCGGATATGTCCCACATGCAGGGGACCGTTAGGGTTGGCAGACGTGTGTTCCAGAATAACCTTGCCGCGCCCGGTCAGTCTGCCGTAGTCCAGCCCCTGTATGCGTATTGCAGACACGGTGCGGTCCAGGAACGCGGGGCTGGCAAAGAAATTAAGGTACGGGCCTGCAGTCTCCACCCTGTCAATGAGCCCGTTTTCTGGAAGTTCCATAGAGGATGCCAGCATTTCTGCTATGTCCTTCGGGCTTTTCCTGCATACCGGGGCCAGCCTGAATGCTACCGATGAGGCAATGTCGGCATGGATCGATTCTTCAAAGCTAAGGTCTGTCACTTCGAGACCGTTTGATTCAAGAGCGGATGTAAGGGCTTGTGAAACCTGTGATTTGAATTGTAGGAACATGGTCATCAGCGTATTGGTATTTAAGGAGGTGTAGATAGATGGCTATCTACATAATTGTTTCTTAGCGCTGATTTATTTTTTGTACCTAATAGTCAGGAAGGCAAGGACGAGCAGCATGTATGTAGCCAATATTCCCGGTGCTGGTAATTCACCCATACCGGGGAAGAATTCATCTTTTCCTGATATATCTGTTTTTCCATCCTGTGTTTCCTGAACTTCTGTACTTGTTCCATCACCAATCACTGTTATCTGCAATTTGACTGTGGGTTTATCAAGCAAATAGAAGTTGTAAATCCCTGGTTCATTGAGTTGCATATACGCACGATTTCTATATCTGAGATATTGTGTATTACTGGTCCCGTTATCAAAAATGTTCCTGTCACATACCACAGTGAAATATCGTCTGTTTCTGTCGTCATTGAAAATCGAGATATTTTCGCCCTGCTGGAAGGTGGTGCTGAGATGTTCCGGATTTAAATACAAACCTTTCGTTGGTTCTTCCTCCACAGGAACATTAATTGTTATGAAAGGGTCCAGAGCTGATACAGGATGGATAATTGAAAAAAGTATCAGGAATGCAATGATTTTTTTAAGCATAATAATTCTCGACGATGTATGATACTCATTATGATAAGTTTATATTTGTTATAGCATATAATACTATTCTCTTAAAATTACGCATTGTAGTATGTCCTATCGGGTTTAGAAAAGTATATACCTGAGTATTTCAATTATTATTGAAACTGCCAATCAATAATAGGGAATATTCACCATGGCCGACAAATTATCATTCGTTAGCAGATATTTGACACTCTGGATATTACTGGCAATGGGTGGCGGGATAATGCTGGGAACAATATATCCCGACATAGCCGACATACTGGATACCTACCGTATAGAACAGGTCTCATTGCCACTCGCTATCGGCCTTATCTGGATGATGTACCCGCCCCTTGCAGGAGTGAAATATGAAGAACTCCATAAAATGAGGGAGCAAAAAAAAGCGCTGGGAGTATCTATCATACAGAACTGGGTGATCGGCCCGGTACTCATGTTCTCACTGGCCTGGATATTCCTGCCAGACCTGCCTCATTACCGTATAGGGCTTATCATCATCGGCCTTGCCCGGTGCATTGCCATGGTGCTGGTGTGGAACCAGCTTGCCAGCGGGGATAACGACCTGGCCGCCGTGCTGGTAGCATTGAACTCGCTCTTCCAGGTCGCGTTATATTCAGTGCTGGCGTATGTGTTCGTAACCGTGCTATCCACATGGATCGGCGGGGCGTCGGCAGGTGCGGTGGTGGACATCTCTATCTATGAGGTTGCAAAAGCGGTCTTTATCTACCTGGGAATTCCCTTCATTGGTGGCATGCTGACCCGTTTCATACTGGTCAAAAGGCGGGGCAAAGAATGGTATGATGGTGAGTTCATGCGAAAACTGGGTCCTACTGCACTGGTAGGGTTACTGTTCACTATTATTGTGATGTTCTCGCTGAAGGGTGAGGTTATTGTAACTTTGCCATGGCACGTGTTCAGGATAGCGGTTCCGCTTCTTGTGTATTTTATCCTGATGTTCGGGATATCGTTCATCATGTCGTACAGGCTCGGGTTCACGTATGAAGAGAGCACGACGCTTGCATTCACTGCTGCCAGTAACAACTTCGAACTGGCCATTGCTGTGGCGGTAGCGGTGTTCGGCATCGGCTCTGGTGAGGCGTTTGCGGCTGTGGTTGGTCCACTCATTGAGGTGCCGGTGATGCTGGGGCTGGTGCATGTGGCCAGAAAGCTGGGCACAGTATGGTTTGACAGGGACGGCCGTCCGAAAAGCAGGACGGGTAGTATTGGTTCATAGACAAGTAAATCCTCCCTGCGGTCGGATTAACTTGAGTATAAAAAGTTATACTTTATGTACAATCAGAAAACACAAACTGCACAAACTAACATTGATGAATAAGACATTAGTCGCAATTTTTGTCTTTCATCTGAAAAGTTGATAAATGAAAATGAACAGGCCATCCAGATACGTCCCTGAATTCTCACTACCGACCTGTTCAACATCCAGAATAATATTGACTACTGCCAAGCCAATTTCTCACGATTAATAATACACAATGATGGTATATAACTTTTCCGGGGTTTTGGAGTAAATCTATTCATGTTAGGTCTGTTGGGCATTTCGATTCTATCCCTTCATCCACATTCCTCATACATTGCAACCGTCGTATTTTTATTCTATCCCTAATTTCAGTACTCAGTCCTGGTCGCAACAACAGGGAAACAATTGGCAGATTTTGCGAACGCCGGACTTCTTTTTCGAACAGATCAGCGCTCATAGAAAATAGACATTCATATAAAGCTGGATATCTATTATGCCACCCGGGATGTAATCACTGTGGCTCTTGAACAATATTTACAAAAATTCCAATGCATCGAACGCTCCACCCGGGGCACTATCAACATCGATCCCCTGCAGCGCGGGGGGATACTGACCGATGAGGCCAGGGCGGCCCTGGTGGAATGGGGGGATGGCTATTCGGTTTGCGATTTTTGTCCAGGGGTACTGGACAAGATCAAGACCCCTCCGATTTATGACTTTGTACACAAGGCCCTACCCGAGTTTTTGGGTATCGATGAGGCCAGGGTGACCAACGGTGCCAGGGAGTCCAAGTTCGCTATCATGCATTCCATGGCAAGTGATGGGGATTGGCTCGTTCTGGACCAGAGCGCACATTATACCTCATATGTAGCTGCCCAGCGTGCCAGGCTTAACATTAAGGTAGTGCCAAATTCAGGGTCACCGGATTACCGCATCACTCCTGAAGGATATGCCGATGCCATCCGGGAGGTTATCACAGAGACCGGTAAACCGCCGGCACTGGCACTGGTCACCTATCCTGACGGCAATTATGGCAATCTTCCGGATGCAAAGAAAATAGCTGCCGTATGTCACGAACATGATGTGCCCCTGATCTTGAACGGTGCGTATTCTGTGGGCAGGATGCCCGTGAATGCAAAGGACCTTGGTGCTGATTTCATCGTGGGCAGCGGGCACAAGTCCATGGCATCGTCAGGCCCCATCGGGGTGCTTGGAGTGGTAAAGGAATATAGTGGAAAACTGTTTGAAAAATCACCCTCACATAAGGTCAAGGAAATAGAGTTGCTGGGCTGTACTGCCAGGGGGGCCACTATCATGACCATGCTGGCATCGTTCCCTAAAGTCGTAGAAAGAATAGGTTACTGGGACCGTGAAGTAGAGAACGCCCGCTGGTTCTCAGCACAACTTGAATCCATGGGACTGGTCCAGCTGGGAGACAGACCCCACAACCACGACCTTATGTTCTTTGAGGCGCCTGTCCTGTACGAAAAATCCCAAACTGCCAAAGACGGCCGTTATTTCCTGTATAAAGAATTGAAAGCCCGGAACATTCACGGTATCAAAGCCGGACTGACCAGATTCTTCAAACTCAGCACATTCGGCGTACCCAGGGAAGAATTGAACGTAGTTGTTGATGCATTTAAAGAGATAATCGCTCAATAGCTAAGGAGAACAATAACCTGCCATCAGCTCTCAACAGGATATCCTGCATTCTCCCACGCTACGATACCGCCTGCCATGTTGTAGACTTCAGTATAACCGTTGTCCACAAGAACCTGCGCTGCAATAGCACTACGCCGTGCGGTCCTGCAATATATCAGCACAGGCATATCCGCAGGCACTTCATCCAGCCTGTTCTCCAGTTCATCGTAAGGTATCAGGACAGGACTGTCGATATGCCCTGCATCATATTCTTCCTGGGTGCGTACATCCAGTAAGAAGTATTCACCACCATCGATCATTGCTTTTGCCTGTGCTACAGAAACGTCTGTGTATTTGATATCATCGTTAGAATCAGTGATGCAGCCCAATGCTACAATATTGAGCAATACAATAAAAAAAAGAACAATCGTTCTCATCACGAGAATAGTATTTCCCATACACAACTATACTCTTGCATACATATTAAAAGGCATCGGGGCATCTTTTGGGATGGAACGAATATATTTCTCCCGGAAAGACACATCCCGCATCAGGCATGATGACGCGCTTTTTTTGTATGCGGCTGTTTTGCCCATACGCCTCCATATATCCTGCAATGGCTCTTCCCTGATATTCCCAAACGTAAGCGGCGTATAGGCACAGGGCAGCACATCTCCTGCCGAGGTTATGTGGACCCACCTGCGGCCCGCAAAACAGCCGAACATATCGGGTCCCATGAAATAGGGGAATGCTGTGACCCTTGGACCGTCAGTGAGCTTGTTCTTCTCCTTCTGGAACCTGCCCAGTCTGTCCACATCATTTTGACCGATGGTCTCATCTTCATGGTCCAGCCACCGCCCTACTGCGATGATCTCGTATAAGGACATTTCATGCATACCTTTGGATTCGGCAAGGGTATAGAAATCGTCCAGGTCGTCAATATTATTCGGTGATACCACTACGAACATATCGGTAAGCAGACCAGCATCAATGGCATTTGTGATACCTTTCATGGCATCCTCGTACGAGCCACTCCGGCCACGCACGCGGTCATGTTCGTCTTTGCGGGGACTGTCAATACTTACCCGTAAAGCGTACAATCCTGCCCCTTTCAGTTCCTTTGCTTTCTCAGGGGTAAGGCCGAAACCTGATGTGAATGTAGTTGCAATTGCCTTTGTCTTATCCACATGCCGTATCATATCGGGCAGATCTTTCCTGAGCAGGGGTTCTCCGCCGTCAAAAGAAATGAGGTATGAGCCAAGGTCGATGGATTCGTCCACTGCCCGGTTCACTTCTTCAAGTGAGAGTTCAGGGTCTGCTATGATATCAGCTGCACCGCAGTGGATGCACCTGTTGGGACATCGCATGGTAATACCGATAGATGACTGGTCTGGAACACGTCTTTTGAGTACGGCCGATACCTGTGCCGATATCAAACGATCGAAAGCGGTGCTGGGAACAGGAGGTGCCCATGATGAGAAAATGATCTTTTCATCATCAACCAATATGGGTTTCTCCTCAAGGAACATCTTATTGATACGTTTGATGATGGGTTTTGCCACAGGTGACAGCGTACCCTCAGGCACTATCTGCACCTTGTCATTCTCGGTAATGGCATTTAATTTAATGTATGATCTGTCGTATACTCTCATGGTTCCCCTCGTCCCTTAATTGCACATCGATTATTTCGTCCCGTATTTCGATGGGCAGCCCATCACCAGGAAATTTGCGTCCACTCTATCTGCTGATACTAATGTTCCCCTGACAGAAACCTGTGCACCATTAGCAAGCGCCTGAGGTCTTTCACCACGGTAAAACACCTCAATATCATAAATATCATCCGTAAGGACAAAATATGTTTCTTCGGTATCAATCTTCAGCGTATCCTGTTTGACATTGCCAGTGACCTCAACATCCTGTCCGATGTATTCTGAGGCGTTTAGTTTCACCTGGGATACAGTAAGATATTCTGATTGAAAATCCAGTCCCCACATACCTACTATAGCAACCAGTACGATGGCAATAACTGAAAGTATTATCTTATCCTTTTTTCTCATGGTATTGTACCAATAATATTATTTTTCAATGTTTTTTTAATAATTCCATCTGTGCACGGAGATTTTTTCTTGTTTGCAGGAGTCTTAGCACATAGAGTGAAAATACAACCCATACAATACTAAAAGCAGCCAGTGTAGACCTGGCATCTGTAATATTAGATATTAATAGTCCAAATGATTCCACAATTTCACTACCATGTATTTATTTGATTTAAATGAATTGCATATGCAATAATATTTACATATTAATATTTATTTGTTATGCCTTTATATTACCCCGGATTTTAATTCATCTGTAATACCTGATATTGTGAATGCTCACCATATCCCTCGGGATTCCATGTTTGTGCCTTGTCAGGTATTCGGTGATCTGCTGCATCTCCCTGTGATAATACTTCGCAATATTCTCCCCGTATTCCACACCTTCTGCTGTCAGCACATATTCATACCTTTGGGCCCAATGCCCGTTCTTGTCATAATAGCGCAGATCCTCATCCACCAGGCCCATTGCAACCAGTTTCTGGATATCCTCGAACAAACTGTCTGAATAGGGAAAACCATACCTGTCATGGAATTTGTAATCCAGCAGGTTCTCAAGTCGTTTATTTTTAGTAAATCCTTCAACCAGCTGGTACATGCAACTGATGTTCCTGATGCGTGGTATTAACACTTTCAGACTATCTTTTTGTGAGAACAGGGTGTGAAGACAATAGAATATCAGCATTACACCTTCAATGTTCAGGTATTTCTCGTTCCTGATATAACGTAACAGGTCCGGGGAGAGTTCTTCTATCTTTTTCAATATTTCTGAAACATCCATTTCCAGTTCTGCCTTACCTTTATTTGAGAATATGCACAGTGATATCTGGCGTGAAATAGAACGCACCAGGCCGTTGGCAAGCGCAGATTCATCATACAGGAAATGTTCATCGTTCCCTTTTATGATGCGGATGCTCTTCGGGACCCCTCTTGCCACTGAAAGGTCTATGAGCACCGGTATTTTGTAATGCTGTTCGAGACGCCTGGTAAGTTCCTGTTCGAACATCTTCTTGGCAGCTCCATATCGTGCAATGGTTGATAGTGCCATGCGAATACCAGGTTTTAGTGATTGGTGGTTGAACCGCAGTGCTGTACGGCATATCCTTCCTTCGCGGATGCGCCTGAGAAGGTTGCCGGAAGAAGCAGGACCATGCTGTTTGATGAAATCCAGCAGGTCCCCGTCATTGAAAATGGTAAAGAATTCAGTTATGGCAAGCATCACCTCATGTCTGTCTTCCATGGTATCCAGGGTATCTTCAAGTGCCCTGAGCAGCATGGCACGTACACTCTGGGTAACAGGATTGTGGATGATGGCAGAATAATGGTGCGAGCGGGCAATAAGTATTGATTCTGCTGCAGCCAGTGCCATATCTTCACTATAACTATCGTGGCCGCCAAGAACCACACGTCCATCCTTGAGGGTAAGGCTATCCACTATCTGTTCCACATCTATCAAACCAAGGGATACGCCTGTATGGTATGAATCGCGCACGAGAAAGTCTATGCGGTCCGCATCGATGTCTCCTGATATTATCTGCGCAAGATACGGTTTCTGGCATCCTTCGATATTTCCTGTGGCCATTGCAGATATCTCTAAAAAGAACTCGCTGGCATCTACACCGAAAACAGAAGTGACCTCATTGGCTATAGTATCATATCCGGGAAAATTATTCCTTATGATATAACTGGTAAACATTTCATGGCTGGAAAACCGCTCACCCCCTATCAAGGGCATAAAGCCTGGATTCCGCGCAAGTACCGATTCCACTGAATGGGAAAATGCAGAATGGCCCACATCATGCAGCAGCGCTGCAATTCTGACCTTCCGGATGTCCATTTCCTCCAGCTCCAGGGCATGTCCCATCATATTTGCCACGTGCATGGTGCCAATGCTGTGCTCATACCGGGTGTGGTTGGCTCCCGGAAATGCAATATCGGCCAGTCCTAATTGCTGGACGCGGCGCAAACGTTGCATCTCGCGTGTGGAGATAAGCATTGCTTCCAGCTGGTTGATATGTACGTGTCCGTGTAATGGGTCGTGAACTGTACCACCTGGTTGCATGTATGATTAAAAGTACATATTGCACATAAAAACTTGGATTTATTCAGTAAATACCTTTTTATAGGATTCCTTCGGTAAAGATGAATTACATCCTTTCAGGATGAAAAATGAATGTACATTGCGGACTCGTGGGGTAGCCAGGATATCCTAGCGGGCTTCGGAACTGCGCTGCCAATACAGGCAACCTGTGTAGATACCCGCGGACCCGTGTTCGAATCGCGGCGAGTCCGTCATATTTTGCCAAATCTATGTTTTCAGCATGAATTCCAGAAGGTCAGGACTCAGGCGCGTCTCTTTCATCATCTTTTTAAGAATGTCTTTTTCTGAGGTTCCACCATTCTTCAGTTCGCTTATCCTGTCAATGACGCTCTTTTTAATTTCATAGTATTCATTGATGTCCTTGCGGTGTCCCCACACGTCCCCTTCCAGAAGCTTTACATTTTGCATTTCCAGGAACATCCGGATTGACTTCGAGACCGTTTTCTTATATGAATTTGGTATATGGATCGCTCTTACCCCTGGACATGCTTTTACAAGAGAAAATATATCTTTGTTTGAAGGTCGAAATGCCAGGTGAATAATTTCTTCATCCTGCCCCAGGGACTCAATTTCATCTTTAGAACTTACTACTCGAATTTTCATATTACTCAACTCCGTCATATCTGAATTATGACTCCCATATGCAGATATTGATTTAGCCATATAAATCTCTTTCTAATTCAGTAAAAATAATGTGTATGTATAAATTAAATTGATTATATATCTAACTTGAATGCGAAATAGTTATGAGTGTAGTCCCACAATTGCACACGTGTGAGTAATATCGACCGTTTCATAAGAAAGTCTGTTGTTGATATCAATCCGTGTATACACGGGGGCAGGATAGCGGAAAATAGTGAACTTAGCGGACATGGATTATTGGATTTCAGTGCCAATCTCAACCCCATGGGTCCTTATGAGTTGGATACGACCAGGGAGATTATTGGAATAGCACTGGAAAATATTCATTTTTATCCTGATAACCGATACAAAGGATTTAAAAGTTCTGCAGCCACCTTTGCAGGTGCTGAACCTGAAAACATCATTCCCATGAACGGTTCTTCAGAACTTATCCGGCTTATTGCAGAGACTGTACTGGAGCAGGGAGACACAGTACTGCTCCCCCAGCCTACCTTTGACGAATACGAACTGAGTATCAAACTCATGGGGGCGATTCCTGAACATATTGAGTACAGGAAAGTATACCAGGGCAATGGGGAAATCGACGAGGGACTGCTTTCAAGGTCAAAGGCAGTGTTCATCTGCAACCCGAATAATCCCACAGGTACTCTTATTGCCGGGTCGGACCTGGAAAAACTGGCACGGAAATGCCAGCATAACGAGACATTCCTTGTGGTTGATGAAGCATTTATTGAATTATCAGACCCTGCACAGAGTATAGCATGGCTGGTGAATGAGAATCCATTTGTCATTGTAATGCGGTCGATGACCAAGGTATTTGCCATACCCGGGATGAGGATCGGATACGGAATCGCACACAGGGATTTGGCTGTAAGGATGGAAAATATCCGGATTCCCTGGAACCTGGGAACTATTCAGGATACGGTAGGCTCATGGTTGCTTGATACCCATACAAAGGACCCGTCATATCTTGAGCGAACAAGGAAGTTGATAACAGAGGAGCGTCTCTGGCTTACCGGCCGACTGTCCCTCATCAGAGGATTTTATCCTGTACCCAGCAGCACTAATTTTATATTGATCAACATACGGGAATTCGGAATGGATTCCGGAGAACTCACCGAGCGAATGCGGCATCAGGGTATCCTGGTAAGGGATTGTAATTCGTTCCGGCGGATGGGGCATGATTACATCAGGGTGGCAGTCCGGACCCATGAAGAGAACCAGCGTCTTGTGGATGCCCTTGGTGAATCAGTAGCCCAGTGGGGCAGGGAACTTGCCGAGAAGAATATTGATGAAGCGATACACCAGGGTACGATTGCAAGCAGGACAAATTGTGAATATTATCCATGCCATTTCGAGGGTCAGGATTGCACATTTTGTTTTTGCCCGTTCTATCCGTGCCTGGATGAGCGGACGGGTGGACATATGGTGGAACGGCGGACCGGAGGGGAAGTGTGGAGTTGTGCCGGTTGTGATACGGTTCACCGGCCCGAGGTAGCAAATCCCATACTTGAAGCACTGATGGCATGTGCAGACAGGCCCGGTGACCTCAGGCATATCTGGAAACAAGTGATAGAACCTTTGTTGTGACCATTATGATATCTCTTTTCTCTCCAGGTCTTGAAGTGCTGTTGCTGGCATTTATTATGGATATTTCGTTCGGGGAACCACCCGGTATTGTACATCCTGTGGTCTGGATGGGACGGTTCATAACAGTATTACAGGATCTGCCATTGAAAGATCGCAGGGTCCTGGGAATTCTCATAGTCGTGGTCATAACAGGAACTTCACTGCTTGTGGGAATGCTGGTGGTGCTTATAGCTTCCTCTATTCATGAAACTGCAGCGCTGCTGGTAATGGCATATTTTTTAAAATCTACCTTTTCTATTCGAATGCTGTTGAACACATCCCGCCACATCATGAATCTACTGCGTTCTGGGAATAAGGATGAAGCGCGTAAAGCACTTAAGGCGCTGGTCAGCCGTGACACTGCAAATCTGGATGAACACCAGATGGCTTCAGCTGTGGTCGAGTCCATTTCTGAGAACTTCGTTGACGGTGTACTTTCACCGGTGCTGTTCTACCTCATACTTGGACTACCAGGCGCACTGGCGTACAAAGCTGTCAATACCCTGGATTCCATGATAGGATACAGGAACAAGGAATTCATTGAAATGGGACGCCCATCAGCCAGGCTGGACGATGTTCTCAACTGGATACCTGCAAGGCTGTCCCTGGTGCTTATCAGTGCAGCCGCGCTGGTTACCGGTAGCTTTAGAGGTGCCGTGAAGATATGCCTGCGTGATAACAGCAGGACCTCTTCCCCGAATTCAGGCTGGCCCATGGCTGCAGCGGCCGGGGCACTGGGGGTCAGGCTGGAAAAACCAGGACATTATATACTTGGTGAAGAGTTGAGGTCACCTGAGGCGGTAGACATCGAACAGGCTGCCAGGTTAGTGGGTGCGGCTGTCATTCTGCTGTTTGCATGGAGCATGGGTGTATTATATTTATTGCATGTGAACAATGTAACATGACGAGTATGGCCCGGAGAGATTGATACGAAACTTTCAGACAGTCCATCAGCAGAAAAAAGTGACAGACCGACACAGATAGAAAGGCGATTTGAGTCTGATATCAGGGATATACTGGCAGAGATGGGACTATCTGAGGATGTGCTACTGGCTGCAGCTATGGAATTGTATATACCTCACCCGGGAATTGAAACGAAAGGGAAGGCAGAAGAGGTGTTCAAACGTGAACTGGATATTGCTCTTAGCGACCCCAACCTGTGCATCCTTATCTATGCGGGTATCCAGCTTGAGCAGGCAGGTGAGGCTGGAAAGCTGCCAAATCTGAGTAAAAGTTCATACGAGCGAGACCTGACATTCCTTGTATGTGACGAGGTGCTGGGTATGAGTATCTCCACCTACATCGCCGGTCACAAAGGTATGTTCGAGTATGTCAGGTTCGATAAACTAAAACCAGGGGTGATCAAGGAACTGGGACCGTTCATGGATGATGTGGTTGCCGGGCTCATTGGCGGTGTATCTTCAAGTATGTATACCAGAGGTGGGGTTTGAAATTGCTGGAAGGATTGCAGGGAGCGATTGGATTTTTGACCACGCTGCCTGCGGGCAAAGCATACAGACTGGAGCAATTCCAGCAGCGGACTTACCTGTCAAGTGTTGTTGGCATACTTCTAGGTCTTATATTACTTGTAGTGGCCACCGTACTGGGTGTCCTGTTGCCCGGCCAACCTGGTATTATTGCAGTGGTTGTGATTGTATCCATCTATATACTAACGGGTATTCATCATCTTGATGCCCTGTCTGATTTTGGGGATGGTATTGCTGCCCACGGGAGTGCACAGAAGAAGGTCAGTGCGATGAAAGACGTGGCACTGGGCACGGGAGGAGCGGCATTTGTGATAATTTATATTCTTTCGCTGTTCGTTGTCATACAGGCTATGGGGAGTATGCAGGGGACTGGATCCGGGTGGTTTGGCCTGGGCATGGCGTTGCTATGTGCAGAGGTCATATCCAAGCATTCCATGCTTACAGCGGCCAGGTTTGGAAAACCTTTGTACCAGGGAATGGGGTCAATGATTTCTGATTATACTGGTCAGAAGCAGTTTATCATTAGTCTGCTGATATCGGCAGTGGTTTGTACGGCTGCCGTGGGTATTGCAGGACTTGGTGCTTTGTTTATAGGGATTTTAGCTTCGGTTGGGGTGGTAGGAGTATCGAACCGGCATTTTGGCGGTATTAACGGGGATTGCCTTGGCGCAGCTCATGAGATGGGACGCCTGGCAGCCCTGGTCACATTGTTCTTATTTTATGCTGGGGGTCTGGTAGTCTGGATGCCCTATTGATGGCGGGAGGACGTGGTAGCAGGATGAAGCTGCCCGTTGAAAAGCCTTTACTGGAAATAAATGGCAAGAAATTGATAGAATATGCCCTGGACGCCCTTGAGGGCTCCAGGTATGTGGATACTATCTATATTGCCGCATCCAGGAATGGTCCTGATACGGTAAAATGGCTTGAGGGTTGTGCCCGGGATGTTATTGTAGTAAATACTGCAGGAGATGGGTATGTGTCTGATATGGTGGATGCTATTACAAAGGCCGGTATCAAAGGTCCGGTGCTTATCGTCATGGCTGACCTGCCTCTGATAACTCCTGAGTTGCTGGATGAGGTGATTGTATTATACCATGAGGTTCCCCAGCCCGCTCTTTCCGTTTATAACCTGCTGTCGGTATGCAGGACCAAGGGATTGCGTCCGGATACCGTGTTCAATAAGGATGGGCAGTTGATAGTACCTTCAGGTATAAACATCCTTGATGCGGATAATATTCATGAGGAGCAGGATGATTATAATTATATTCTGGACAATCACAAGATTGCTGTAAATGTAAATACGGTTGAGGATCTTAAAATATGCTCAAAATTGATGGGTAAGGAATGATGTTGGATGTTAAGAGATAATGTTTCTGTGGATACGCTCCGGTTGCTTATGGGGCAAACTGAAGTTGATACTGTCAGTGTCTCAGAGGAGATATTGTTACTGGCGAGGGCTATTGATGACCCGTATAGTCTTCCGTATCTTATTGAGGAATTAAATGCTCTTGAGATTACGGATGAGGAATTAGTCAGGTTCGCCTTGGTGCGTGTTCAGATCGACTCTGAATTGAGGATGAACGAAGACATCCAGATGCATCAACGTCGCAGGTTTGTTGCCCAGGTCATAGAAAAATTACTGTTTGGAGAGGTGTTGATAGAGATGGGAGCACCCCTGGAAGAGATATAATTTGGCTGTAGATGCGTATATCAAGTCTACTGTCTATGTTTTATCCTGTATCACCATGTTTTGGGTATGTGATAATGCCGTATTTTTTTTTTCAAACTGTAGACTTTTTGAACACAAATCACCGCAACAGTTATATACCAACCTGCTAATTGAAGGGAGCGCTCAAATGGGCAGGAACAACCTGCCTCAGAGTGATTATGTGTTGCCGACCCGAAAAAAAAACTCGGTTTCGGCAAGGTAGTAAACAACCTTAAATACTACCTGCAACATACATAGAAACTCCACAATCCGCGTGAAAACGCATGTGGAAGCTGGATGCAATATACATTGCATTCAATGTATCACCTCCTAATAATAATTAAACTAATGGCCGAGGTCATTACCCGGCGTCGACCCGGATTTTGGGAATAGTCCCGAAAGTGAAGGGTTGCTCTCCGACCTTGGCACAATCATAAATATGGAGACGAGAAGGCAATTTCTCGTCCGACGTTAGTATTGGCAGTTCGGTTAATTCTGATCGGTGGTGTATATCAATACATTATCGGGAATTAATTGGACAATATACCAAAACCCTAATAATTCCGATAACGAATACTTCCAATATGTGTGTGATTAACAATTCTGGTTGATCCTGCCAGAGGTTACTGCTATCGGGGTTCGACTAAGCCATGCGAGTCAAATGTTCTTCGTGAACATGGCGAACTGCTCAGTAACACGTGGACAATCTACCCTTAGGACTGGGATAACCCCGGGAAACTGGGGATAATACCGGATAAATCATAGATGCTGGAATGCACTATGGTTCAAAGCTCCGGCGCCTAAGGATGGGTCTGCGGTCTATCAGGTAGTAGTGGGTGTAACGTACCTACTAGCCGACGACGGATACGGGTTGTGAGAGCAAGAGCCCGGAGATGGATTCTGAGACACGAATCCAGGCCCTACGGGGTGCAGCAGGCGCGAACACTTTACAATGCGGGAAACCGCGATAAGGGAACCCCGAGTGCCAGCATCAAATGTTGGCTGTCCAGATGATTAACACTCATTTGTTAGCAAGGGCCGGGCAAGACCGGTGCCAGCCGCCGCGGTAACACCGGCGGCCCGAGTGGTAACCGTTTTTATTGGGTCTAAAGGGTCCGTAGCCGGCCTGAAAAGTCCTTTGGGAAATCTGACAGCTTAACTGTCAGGCTTCTAAGGGATACTGTCAGGCTTGGGACCGAGAGAGGTAAGGGGTACTTCAAGGGTAGGAGTGAAATCTTGTAATCCTTGGGGGACCATCTGTGGCGAAGGCGCCTTACCAGAACGGGTCCGACGGTGAGGGACGAAAGCTAGGGGAGCAAACCGGATTAGATACCCGGGTAGTCCTAGCCGTAAACGATGCTCGCTAGGTGTCAGGCACGGTGCGTCCGTGTCTGGTGCCGCAGGGAAGCCGTTAAGCGAGCCACCTGGGAAGTACGGTCGCAAGGCTGAAACTTAAAGGAATTGGCGGGGGAGCACTACAACGGGTGGAGCCTGCGGTTTAATTGGATTCAACGCCGGAAAACTCACCGGGTGCGACAGCAATATGTAGGTCAGGCTGAAGGTCTTACCTGAATCGCTGAGAGGAGGTGCATGGCCGTCGTCAGTTCGTACTGTGAAGCATCCTGTTAAGTCAGGCAACGAGCGAGACCCGCGCCCACAGTTGCCAGCATGTTCTCCGGAACGATGGGCACACTGTGGGGACCGCCGCTGCTAAAGCGGAGGAAGGAACGGGCTACGGTAGGTCAGTATGCCCCGAATCTCCCGGGCTACACGCGGGCTACAATGGTTGGCACAATGGGCACCTACCCCGAAAGGGGACGGTAATCTCCTAAAACCAACCGTAGTTCGGATTGAGGGCTGTAACTCGCCCTCATGAAGCTGGAATCCGTAGTAATCGCGTTTCAACATAGCGCGGTGAATACGTCCCTGCTCCTTGCACACACCGCCCGTCAAACCATGCGAGTGAGGTCTTGGTGAGGGCATGACACTATCATGCTCGAACCTGGGCTTCGCAAGTGGGGTTAAGTCGTAACAAGGTAGCCGTAGGGGAATCTGCGGCTGGATCACCTCCTAACGCAACGCCCAGACATTACGATCTGGACGCGCCGCCGGTCAGAAGCCGAAAAACTGCCAGTACAAGAGAAGAGATAACGATGATTCGAAGACCACGAGTCCAAATGATGTGAATTGACGTTGGTCGTCAACGGTGAAACACATGTTGGCAGACTTCAATTTCATCAAAGGGCTCGTAGATCAGTTGGAAGATCGCTGCCTTTGCAACTGAGGGTGCGCAAGTACTCTACGCAAAATAGGCAGAGGCCCTGGGTTCGAGTCCCAGCGGGTCCATTTACTCTGGTAACAGAGTAACAATTATATTAACAATCGAATGCACTTTTGGTCATAATGGCCTTAAGGAAGGGTTGAGGGCGGATTGGAATACCACTAATCATGCTATATGATGCCGTGTATAAGCGAATTGCAACCTGGACGCTCACTGAAATAAAGTGAAGCGGAAACTGGCAATTATACCATCCGGTGAATGGCTGGGCTCAAGAGCCGATGAAGGACGTGCCAAGCTGCGATAAGCCTCGGCGAGGTGCATGGAGCCGTTGAACCGAGGATATCCTAATGAGAACTCTTTACACTTCGGTGTAGATCAGTCATGATCGGGAACGCCCCGAACTGAAACATCTTAGTAGGGGCAGGAAAAGAAATCAAACGAGATGCCGTAAGTAACGGCGAGTGAAACCGGTAAAGTTCAAACTGAATCCCTGTTGGTAACAGCAGGGAGATGTGGTGTTACAAGCCCGACCAATTACAGTCCTAATCGTTGAAGTCGAATTTGTCTGGAACGTCAAACCATAGAGTGTGATAGTCACGTAGACGTAAATCGATGGATTGTGGTCGGAGTCTTGAGTACCGCGGGTCGGAAATCTCGCGGGAATTTGGGAGACATCAACTTCCAAAACTAAATACATCTTGAGACCGATAGCGCAATAGTAGGATGACCGAAAGCTGAAAAGTACCCCAAAAAGGGAGGTGCAAAGTGCCTGAAATCGGATGGTGATGGAGCGATACGGCGTGAAAGGAACTGCATTACGAAGGAATCAGTCGCGAGGCTGTAGTACGAGTAATGTTGCCGGCGTCGTATCATACGTTTTGAAGAACGGGCCAGGGAGTGTATTCAAGTGGCGAGGTTAACAAATTAAATTTGGTTAGCCAAAGCGAAAGCAACAAGCACGCAGCCTTCGGGCAAGGTGCGGCGTATATAAGTGCGTGGAGTCACTGGGATACGACCCGAATCCTAGCGATCTAGGCGTGGGCAGGCTGAAGCGTGGCGAAAGCTACGTGGAGGGCCGCAAGCGGTATTGATCTGCAAATCATTCGCGTGACCTGTGTCTAGGGGTGAAAGGCCAATCGAGCTAGGTTATAGCTGGTTCCTTCCGAAACATGTCGCAGCATGACCTGACCGGAGATTGTCGGCGGAGTAGAGCACTGAATTGGGAATCCGGGAGAGAAATCTCTCGCTCCCATCTCAAACTCCAAAACCGCCGTCGTCGTAGAAGGTTGGAGTCCGGGCTACGGGGTAAGCTTGTAGTCCGTGAGGGAGACAACCCAGACCATGGTTAAGGTCCCCAAGTGTCGGCTAAGTGTCAACACTAAAGGGTGTCCCAGGCCCTAAACAACTGGAAGGTGAGCTTAGAAGCAGCTATCCTTTAAGGAGTGCGTAACAGCCCACCAGTCGAGGTTTGGGGCCCCGAAGATGGACGGGGCTCAAGCCGACCACCGATACCATGGAACACCGAAAGGTGATTTTGTAGGAAGGCAATCCGTTTGGGTAGAAGTAGGGCCGTGAGGTCCTGTGGACCATTCGGATAAGAAAATCCTGGCAGTAGTAACAGCAAAGTCGGGTGAGAATCCCGATCGCCGTAGGGGCTAGGTTTCCTCGGCAATGATTATCAGCCGAGGGTTAGTCGATCCTAAGATATACCGTAATTCGAGTATGTCAAAAGGGAAACAGGTTAATATTCCTGTACCACTTTAGCATTTAAACTGACGCATCCGGGTAGGTTGAACAGTCATATGTCAGGCTGTCTAAGCACCGAAATCTGTGGAGAGCCGTAATGGCGAGAAGCGGATGAATGTGTGATGGCGAAAGTCAACTTATCCCAGGTGACCGTGAAAAGGGAGCTATAGTGATCGTACCGAGAACTGACACAGGTGCCCCTAGTTGAGAAGACTAAGGCGTGTCGGAATTACACTGGCTAAGGGAATTCGGCAAATTAGCTCCGTAACTTCGGAAGAAGGAGTGCCTGCCGTGCAAACGGCAGGTCGCAGTGACCAGGGAGCTCTAACTGTCTAATAACAACATAGCTGACCGCAACTCCGAAAGGACTAGTACGGTCAGTGAATCCTGCCCAGTGCAGGTACCTGAAACCCCGGTTCAACGGGACTAAGGGCCTGTAAACGGCGGGGGTAACTATGACCCTCTTAAGGTAGCGTAGTACCTTGCCGCTTAATTGGCGGCTCGCATGAATGGACCAATGAGAGCTCTACTGTCCCTAGCCAGAATCCGGTGAACTTTACATTCTAGTGCAGAGTCTAGAGACCTCTAGGGGGAAGTGAAGACCCCGTAGAGCTTTACTGCAGCCTGCAGCTGTGTTGTGATCTTAGATGTACAGTATAGGTAGGAGGCATCGAAGCCATGGCGCCAGCCATGGTGGAGCCACAAATGGGATACTACCCTTTTGGGATTACGACCCTAACTCAGAGATGAGGACCCCTGTAGGTGGGCAGTTTGGGTGGGGCGCCACGCCCTTGAAAAGATATCAAGGGCGCCCAATGGTTGACTCAAGTGGGTCGGAAACCCACTGAAGAGTGCAAGAGCATAAGTCAGCCTTACGTGATTTCGCAAAGCAAGGGATCGCGAGACGAAAGTCGGGTCTAGCGAACCAATGTACCTTCTTGATGGGGGTCATTGACTACAGAAAAGCTACCTCAGGGATAACAGAGTCGTTTCCGGCAAGAGCACATATCGACCCGGAAGCTTGCTACCTCGATGTCGGTTCTTTCCATCCTGGCCGTGCAGCAGCGGCCAAGGGTGAGGTTGTTCGCCTATTAAAGGAGATCGTGAGCTGGGTTTAGACCGTCGTGAGACAGGTCGGTTACTATCTACTAGAGGTGTAGGTTGTCTGAAGGAAAGCTGCATTTAGTACGAGAGGAACTATGCAGCGGTGCCACTGGTGGATCGGTTGTCTGACAAGGCATTGCCGAGCAGCTACGCACCAAGGGATAAGGGCTGAAAGCATCTAAGCCCGAAACCCGTCCTAAAAAGAGACAACATTAAGGACACTCATAAAAGATGAGGTTGATAGAGTCGGGATGTACGCACCAAGGCAACGAGGTGTTCAGTCCGTCGGCCACTAACTGTCCGTGTCACTTTGCTGATCTTTAAAGTAAGATTTCTAGAATGCAAGTCCTTCGGGGCTTGTTTCAGGCGATATCCAGGTTGTAATTCGTAAATACACATTTCATATGTGAGTATAGCGGCCATAGCGGAGGGGATACTCCTGTACCCATCCCGAACACAGTAGAAAAGCCTTCCCACGTTCCTTATTGTACTGAGGTGCGAGAGCCCTTGGGAACTCTGGATCGCTGCTATGCTCACTCTAACTTTATTTTTCTTTATTTTTTTTAAGAGATAGCACTAATTTTATATAACTTCCAGGTTAAATAATCTCATGGAGTGATATTATGCCAACAATTGTTCATTTTGATATTGCAGCAGATGATCCTGAGCGGGCAAAAAAATTCTATACCAAATTATTTGGCTGGAAGATAGAAAAGCCTCCAGGTCCAATGGAATACTACCTTATCGAGACCACAGCATTGGATGGTGAAGAAGGGATCAGAGGTGGATTGGGAAAAAGGGGAGCACCTGAACAGAGAATTTCCAACTATATCGGAGTCCCTTCTGTAGATGAATATTTCGCAAAGGTAGAAAAACTCGGCGGCAAAATCGTAGCACCAAAGATGACCGTACCAGGGTGGGGATATCTGGCGACCTGCATGGATACCGAGAATAACCTATTCGGCCTCTGGGAAGAGGATGAGAACGCAAAGTAGGGAATAAAAAGAGGCTCAAAGCCCAGAGGGTAACTAATAATTATGAAACCGTAGTATTTGCAGCCTTGCTTCAACAACACAAGGATATCCAACAAACCACTTTATTCACGGCGTTCCTGTGATTGTTGTTGCAGTGGCCATTACTATCCTTCATACGTGGCATACCCGATACAAAACGTTCCCTGTTCAAGATAATCATCCCCGGCAAACCACATCTTCAATCGGCCTTCATCAACAATCACCGTTGGGGCACGTACCTCTCTCTTGCTCCAGCTAAAGCTGTCTCTGGTGAAGATAGGATCCTCATCTTCTACCCAATTCTTTATTCCATCCGGGGACACCGCATGGTGTAATGCTACCTGAACATATGCAGGTACCTCATTATCAGACTTCATGAAAACATCATAAAATAAATGGACCTCCCCTTCATATATTACTGCTGCCGGAGTCGAATAACCCAGATATCCTTCATGTGGAGGGTACAAAGGACCCTGTTCCAGTACTTTGATCGGAGACCCGAAATAATAGCCATCATCTGATATGGCCAGCCCAATAGTGCGTTTGGTATTGGATAAATTTCCATCATCCTGCAGTCCTACAGCGCTGAAATACAGGTAAACCTTATCATTAAATACCAACACTCCCGGTTCTGCAACCTGTGAGGCGTTCCAGCCAAAAAAGTTTCCTGAAGGAGTTAGCATTGGATTATCTTTTACTTTTGACCATTTTATTCCGTCGGTGGACGTCGCATGCCCAATTGACCTCTCACCCATGAGAAGAGAATTGACCCCTGTGTAATACATGTGGTACATCCCCTTGAAAAAAACCACTGAAGGTGATTCCAACCTTGCAAAATCGAAATCATTACCTGTGTTACCCTTTGACAACAACGGAACAGGATTGATTTCCCAATTCATGCCATCATTTGATGTGGCACGGTAGGGAACCACATCTTGCCCCACCGATCCCATGTTACCGGTCAGATACATCACATATGCAGAGTTCTCTTTAATTACACAGGGGTCGTCGAGCAAAGCATCCCTCATGAACGGACCTTTATCTATCGAGAGACAATATTTATGTGCCGTCCAATTATTTTGTGTCTCCAGATATGTATTTGAAGAATCAATACATCCAGGTGAAGCCGTAGTGAGAAAAATACATGCTATTGCGAAAAGATAGACCGTTTTTGATACTTTCATACATGTTTTATTTTTTTGTTAAGGTATAAGTTCTATCCTCTGGTAATGAGGTCGTGATTCATTCGCGCACTTACCAGTCGTGGAGGTGTGCCCCACACCGCAAACCTGTCACCTTTAACAACCAGAGCACCCTGGATACCGTTTATCCCTCTTACCACATCAAACGCCTCTTCCATGTTTCCTTCATCCATTACTGCATTTCCCAACGCAGTGGCCGCAGCGTCTGCCAGCGATACATTTCCGGATACTACCAGTGCGGCGTCAGCACTCCCGAAACTTATGGAAGGACCCACAGTACCCGAAGAGGTACAGATGCCCAGGATCCTATCTGTAGGCTGGACTTCCAGTGCCAGGTCTTTGATAGAAGCCTCACCTGCATATATCCCCAATACCAGGGGCCTATCAGTGACCAGTGCGATATCGCCGCCATTGTCTACGAATGCATATCCGGCGCCAGCCTCCATCATGGCTTCCACAGCATATGATGCAATGGTTCCCGCCACCGCACTCATGGGTCCTATACCCATGACACCGGCCGCATCTGCCATCCTGCGGACAATACCGGGAGCAGATTCCGGGACTTCATACAGTTCAAGGGTGACCTTAAAGAACGGATCTTTAATAATATACGCCTCAAGTAACATACGCTGGTTTCGGATCGATTTTTTTGCGACCTCGATATACTCATTGCTGTCTGCTCCTATGGTCACAATAGTCTCTTTGACCTGGTAATGAACACGTAATCCTGTTTTATTTCCTTGAGTGAAGGTCATATGACGACATCTCGAACACTGCATACGTTTATCTGCTTTAAACGTAATCCTTTTTCCATGAAAGTGGTGAGAGATCCGGTACACGGCTATATAGAACTGGATGAACTTGCACAGGCCTTGCTTGATACTCCCCAGATGCAGCGTTTGCGGCGCATCCGTCAGTTAGGCTTATCTCACCTTGTCTATCCTGGGGCCAACCATACCCGGTTTGAACATTCACTGGGTACTTATCATCTTACCTGCCAGTTGCTGGAACAAATAGATGTCCCCCAACCAGAAGAAATTAAAGCTGCTGCTTTGCTGCACGACGTGGGGCACGGTCCTTTCTCCCACGTAACAGAAGAACTCATCCGCTGTTATACCAGGCATGGGCATGATGATATCCTGCATATCCTGAGGCAACCCGAAATATCGATTGTATTGGACAAATATTCGATAAAGCCTTCCTCTATCATGGCTCATGTGAAAGGAGATACTACGTTAGGTAACATACTGAACAGTGAAATAGATATGGATCGAATGGACTATCTGGTACGTGATGCCCATTATACAGGAGTGGCATATGGTGTCATCGACCTGGAAAGGTTGATACATTCATTGAATTTTCATGAAGGGCGTTTTGTGATAGGTTCAGGAGGATTACAGGCGGCTGAGAGCCTTTTGGTTTCCCGGTTCTTTATGCACCCTACAGTATATTACCATCATGTGAGCAGGATAGCAGAGACCATGTTACTACGAGCATGCGAGCATGCAATATCTGATGGTACATTGGACCCGACTGGATTGCAGTCTATGGATGATGGAATTCTGGAAACAGCATTAATGCAGGCAGGGGGGTATGCTGGCGAATTGATTGACCGGATACGGAACAGAAAACTATTCAAACGTTCACTTTATACAAGTTTGTCGTCGATTTCAGGTGATATGGTTGAACGGTATCGTAGCAATCCTCAAAGACTGGAAAAAGAACTGGCAGAGGAAGCAGGTATACCTGAAGGATATGTACTGGTGGATATTCCTGATATGCCTGATATGACTGAAATGAAAGCCATGATTGTTGTCAACGATAGGCTTGTAAGCCTTGAACTGGTTTCTCCTATCGTGAACAACCTTGAACAGGCTCATATGGACAACTGGAGGATGGGTGTATACACCCTCCCTGAATACAGGGACCACGTGACAATCATTGCACGGCAATTATTCCAGGTAAGAAAGGACACAAGACAACTGGATTTCAGTGAAATGCTGGGAAATTGACAGCATTGGACATTTGTATTAAAAGTTACTCTCCTGAATAATCAATGTAGTGCAATCCAGACAAAAATTAATATCAAAGAGTTTAAGTACTTACAGAGAATATACATTATTATAAATTAGCTTTAATGTATATCTGGACATAGAAAGCTAATATATAATTTAAGTTAAAAAAACTATTAAGTGGGTGCATAAAATGAAATCGTTTGCTGTAATAAGGGCTGATAGCAGCTCAAAAGTAAATATCGCGCTAAGAGACCTTGTAAGGTATGGTCACATGTCTTTTGATGACAGTCCAAAGCAAATGGACCCTCGAAAGGCTGACAATGTACTTGTAGATGTCATGCATACTAATCTTAAGAGTCCTTGTGGTAGTGCAGCTGTAGTCCCATTGGGAGATCATGCCAGTTCGGCCATTGGCAGACTGAAGAAAATACATCCCCCTGCTCATGTAATTATCGTGAGCCCTCAACATTCGATATTTTCAAAACTTGCCTCAGATATAGACAAACTTCCTGAGATGGACCTTCATTCACAAGACGACGACGAAGACTTTGACTAACACACGAACTTAAGTAAAATAATTGAGACATAAGAGAGTTCAGGTGTACGTTTTCACGTTTGTCTTTTTTTTATTTCCCTTTACTGTCTTTTAATTTTAACAATGTCACCTAATGTGGTACCTTTAAACATACCTCCTTCCTCCATCAGGTCACTGCTTACGCGCTCGGTAAGTTTAATGTCAAGGGTTTTTTCTAATATTTTACGAAGCGAGTCTTCAGGCATTATCTCTTCCCGCTCGACTTTCTTGATAAGGGATACTTTGACCTTGGTCCTGAGAGCAAGTTCTTCCTGGCTCCATCCTTTTTCGTCTCTGGCCTCTCTAATAACCTGACTATAGTTAGAGACTATTTCTTCACCCATATTATTGAATGGATTGGGTTTGGGCTTTTTTGTACGTAGCAATGGTGCTTTGCTTATAGGGGCCATCTTTTTTGAGACAGGTGACCATGACTGGGGTGCTGTACCATATTGGGCACATTTTCCACAAACTTCAACTTCAGTTCCTTCAACGACTACATTTCTGGGTTTCCCAATTATTTCAACACCGCAAATTTCACATTGCATTAAAAACCATTCCTTCGAAAAGGCTATATATCGTTTGGACTTAAATAATATTCGGAGATTAATTAAATGGCAGAGATTTTAGAGGACAAACCTGCAAAAGGATTATCGATAAAAGTTCCACCTGAACTTGGAAATGATGATTTTTCCAGATATATGGCTGACAGGATGAGTCAACTTGAAGAACGAAATCATCTGTTACGTGAGCAGAATCATAAAATTGAAGCTGAAAAACGTTATGCTGAATCTCAAAAGTTGAAATTCGAGCGCGAATTGAGACAGCTTAAGAGTGAACTTGAACGGCTGAAGACCTCACCATTGATTGTCGGAACAATTATGGATGTACTTGAAAATGGTAAACTCATTGTACGAAGTAGCACAGGCCCACAATTTGTGGTCGGGCTATCTAAATTCATAAAAGAATCCGAACTGGAAGCGGGTATACAGGTTGCTATGAACCAGCAGACACTGGCTGTGATCGGTGTGCTCCCTACATCAAGAAGTCACCTCATTAGGGGTGTGGAAGTTATTGAATCACCTGAAGTGGAATATTCACAAATTGGAGGTCTGGATGACCAGATAAGGGAACTCAGGGAAGCAGTGGAATTGCCACTCACGAAACCTGAAGCGTTTGAAAAAATCGGGATTGATCCTCCAAATGGAGTGTTGCTATACGGCCCTCCAGGCACCGGGAAGACCATGCTTGCAAAAGCGGTAGCCCACCATACAAGTGCCAATTTTCTCAGGGTGGTCGGGTCTGAATTGGTCCAGAAATATATTGGTGAGGGTTCCAGGATGGTACGTGAACTGTTCAAACTGGCCAAAGATAAATCGCCAAGCATTATTTTCATTGACGAGCTTGATTCCATTGCAGCAAAACGCTATGACGGCGCTACGGCCGGAGATAGGGAAGTGCAGCGTACGTTGATGCAATTACTTGCAGAGATGGACGGTTTCAATCCCAGGGGTGATGTCAGGCTCCTTGCCGCGACGAACAGACTGGATATACTCGACTCAGCAATGCTACGCCCCGGGCGGTTTGACAGGTTCATTGAAGTATCGCTGCCCACTGAAGAAGCCAGGAAGAGCATTCTTAAGATCCATACACGTAATATGGCTTTATCACAAGACATTGATTTTGATAAATTGGCTAAGAACACGCAGGGTTCCAGCGGCTCTGAATTGAAGGCCATAGCCACTGAGGCCGGTATGTTTGCCATACGTAATGATGAAGAATGTGTAACGAACGCTCATCTGCAAAGTGCTGTGGCAAAAGTATTGATGCATAAAGATAGATCCGTCAATGTATCTGAGACCATGTTCGTGTGATGCATATCTCATTTACTTTGATTGAAAATGTACTTATGATAGACAATTAAGGAAGTAATAAATAGTATTATACAATTAATAGACCGTTGAAATCACGATGGCAGATTTAGTTTTGAGGATGATTAATGGCAGATATTGATGTATATTTTGTGTTCAGTGCTGTGGATTTTATTGTCCGCTTAATCATAGTTGTCATATTTTTCCTCATAGCATCCACACTTAAAAATTCAGACCCGGACGTTATACGTTCCAGGCTTTTTCTTGAGTACGATCGAATAATCATTTCATTTCATTTAATGTTCGTTGGTTCGATCTTTTTTTTCATTGCAGCGGTAATAGAGTATATGCTTCATCCAGTCATGGGAGATAAAATATTTCTATTAATGAAAGTATCAATCACCATTTTTCAGGCGGTGGTTATTTATTTTATTGCAACCTTAAACAAATCTATTAGCCCGACCGAAAAGGGAGGAATGTGATATCGCAACCTTAAAAGAAAGGCTTGAAGACGTTTTGATTACTCTGGAGGGCATAGGCGATATCAAGCTATCTGCTATAATCTCACGTCACGGGCTTTTAATGGTTTCAAGAGCCACGCAGGAATCAGATAGTGAAGCTTTCGCGGCTTTGACCGCTACACTTCACATGTCTGCTGAATCCACTACCATGCGGCTCAGTAAAGAAATACCGAAATCAATCATTGTGGAAACAGATGAGAACAGTCTTATAACATATGCTGCGGGTCCGAATGCGCTTATTGTGGTAATGGCGAGCAACGAAAGCGGGCTTGGATTAATATTGAATGAATTGAAGAAAGCGGCTGAAAAAGTCAAAGAAATAGTGTAGCTTCTCTTTTGTATTCCCACTTTTTTATCGATTTTTTTATATTCTTACTCTTCTATCGTTTCTCATTTTTTTGTGCATCTGCTATTGCATCTCAGGTATCAATCTGCTCCCCCCATCCCTCTATTGTGGTGTCAACCTCACCCATGTATCACTCCATGGTTACTCCGGTATCAAAGATTTTATCACTTTAGACCTCTATCAAGGGAAGGAAGTACAAATGACAGACATATATCAAAATATCGTTGACAGGGACCAGAAGTACGTTTTCCAGAACTATACCCGCCAGCCAATAGCAATTTCTCGTGGTGCGGGGGCTGTAGTATGGGATACAGGAGGACGGGAATATATAGATTGCGTGGCAGGCATAGCGGTCAATAATCTGGGACACTGTCATCCTGCTGTGGTTGAGGCTGTTAGCCGGCAGGCTGCAGAACTTATACATGTATCAAACCTGTATTATACCCGTCAGCAGGCCGACCTGGCAGAACAACTGGTGCCCCGGACAGGCATGGACCGGATATTCTTCTGCAATTCAGGGACCGAAGCCGTTGAGGGCGCATTGAAACTGGCGCGCCGGGCTACAGGACGAACCGATTTTGTAGCTGCAGAGCACAGTTTCCATGGTCGTACCATGGGTGCGCTCAGTGTAACCCACAAGTCACAGTACCGTGAACCATTCCAACCGCTATTGCAGCATGTAGAATTCGTCGTTTATAACAATGTAGAATCATTAAAGGGCAGCGTGAACCGTGATACTGCAGCGGTCATAATCGAGCCCATCCAGGGCGAGGGAGGGGTACGGGTACCTTCTGATGAATATTTGCGTTCAGCCCGGGACCTTTGTGATGATTCCGGCGCGTTATTGATATTTGATGAAGTCCAGACAGGGTTTGGCAGGACGGGAAAGTGGTTTGCAAAGGAGCATTCAGGGGTGGAGCCCGACATAATGACACTGGCCAAAGCACTGGCTGGCGGTCTCCCCATGGGTGCCATGCTTGCAAAGGAAAACACGGCTACAAAGATGCAAAAAGGTGACCATGCTGCTACATTTGGCGGCAGTCCGCTGGTATGTGCTGCTGCACTGGCATCATTGAAGGTATTGGAAGATGAGAAACTGGTCGAACGTTCGGCCCGGATGGGTGATTACCTGATGCAGGGATTGAAAACCCTTGAACTTGACCGGGTTACTGAAATCCGGGGAAAAGGGCTTATGGTTGGCGTTGAACTGGATATGAAATGTGGCTCCGTAGTTGATCATGCAAGGAATAACGGGGTGCTGTTGAACTGCACATCAGAATCCGTGCTCAGGTTCGTACCTCCTCTTACTATCACAAAAGAGCAGATTGACCGCGTAATAGAAGTGGTTGCCAGGGGCATAAAGGAAGCACAATGACTGACTCGAAAGACCTGCTCAAGAGTTCCATCAAAGGTATAGCCGAGTATGTACCGGGCAAATCTACAGAAGATATTGTCGCAGGTTATGGATTAAGACCAGGGGATATAATCAAGCTTGGTTCAAATGAGAATCCACTCGGCCCGTCCGCCAGAGCAGTAGAGGCCGTTCGCACAATGGCGGACAGCATTAGTGTGTATCCTTCAGTTGATGCAGGAGAACTGCGCAGGGCACTTGCAGCCTACACAGGCTACCCGGATGATATGGTGGTCATGGGAGCAGGTATGGATGGTGTGGTCGATACTCTTATGAGGTTGTTCGTCCAGCCCGGTAATAGTGCCATTATACCCACTCCAACCTTTTCCTATTTTGAGATTGCATTGAGGGCAGCGGGAGGTACACCTGTGTTTGTTAAGCGGCAGAATGATTATAGTGTGCCGGTCCAGGCAATAATCTCCTCTCTCGAGGATTCCACCCGTATGATATATTTATGCTCACCGAACAACCCGTCAGGTAATACCATATCTGAGGAGGGTGTAAGGGCCATAGTCGAGTCAACAAACGCCATTGTTTTTCTGGACGAGGCTTATGTTGAATTCGCCACAAAAAGCCTGGTATGTCTTGTATCAGAGTACGACAATCTCGTAGTGGGCCGGACCATGTCCAAGGCCATGGGCCTGGCAGGACTCAGGATAGGGTATGCTGTTGTACCCAACTGGATATTCAGGGAATACATGAAAGCAACAACTCCCTTTGCAATTAGCAGAATTGCCGTGGCAGCCGGACTGGCTGCACTTGATGATGTCGATTACCGGAGGAAGACCATTGATAATGTTCATGAGGGCAGGAAATTCCTTACCGAGCACCTGTCCGGTCATTGCAGGGTATATCCGTCAGAAGGGAACTTTATTCTCATAGATGTATCACCGAAGAAAAGCAAGGATGTGGTGGAAGTGCTGGTGAAGATAGGCATCATTGTGCGCGACTGCACTTCGTTTCGTGATGCAGGTGATGGGCTCATAAGAATAACCGTGGGCACTCCAGACCAGAACAAACGGGTAGCAGGTGCTCTGCAGGATGCATTAACCTCATGATAATTGCACTGACCGGTACACCGGGCACAGGGAAGACTTCTATTTGCGCTTTGCTGGAGCAGCATTACAGGATAATCGACCTCAATGCTTTGATAATAGGTGAGGGCCTGCACGCGGGTAAAGATGAACAGCGCGGTTCATTTGAGGCGGACATGGAAGCTCTCCAGGCCCGGGTGGATGAACTGGTAGCAGATAGGACCGCAACCGTGATTTTCGAAGGACACCTATCCCACCTGTTAACGGGCATTGATGGGCTTATTGTGCTTCGCACCCGTCCGTGTGTGCTGGCACAGAGACTTGAGAACAGGGGGTACCCACCCCAAAAGGTTCAGGAAAATATGGAAGCAGAAGCTTTAGACGTGATACTGGTGGAAGCGGTGGAACGGTATGAAAGGGTTTATGAACTGGAGACTACCATGACCATACCCGAGGATGCTGTACGGGGGGTAATCTCAATGATACAGTGGCTTGAGTCAGGTGATCACGAGCAATTACGGGGATTTCTGCCAGGACGTTTTGACTGGAGCGAAGAGGTATTCGGATGACACTGAATAATTACAGGCCTTATGTGAGTTTTATTTTGGAACCCTGTGCTTCTGTCCTTGTACGCATAGGTCTTACTCCCAACCGGGTATCAGTATTATCTCTTGTCTTTGCAATACTGGCCGGTGTGTCGTATTATTATTCATATGACAACAGGATATACCTGGTTGCAGCACTGGTGTTTGTGATATTGAACTCGTTCACTGATGCTGTTGACGGTGTCATGGCACGATTGTTCAACATGCAATCTGATAGGGGTGATTTCCTTGACCATGTTATCGACCGGTATGCAGATACATTCATCATTTGCGGCATATTCTTTGCAGGATATGTCCACTGGATGGCAGGGGTTGCTGCCATCACCGGCGTGCTGATAACCAGTTATATGGGCACTCAGGCCCAGGCAGTGGGAGGTACCCGGCATTACGGTGGCATCATGGGTCGGGCAGACAGACTGGCCCTGATAATTATGGTGAGTGCTGCTAATATCTTCTACACTGGACAAATGTATTCTATGCAACTGCTTGGCTGGACAATAGTGGTGATTGCAGTGACGTCCCATTTTACGGCTGTGCAGAGATTTTTGCACACCTGGGGTGAAATAGAAGGTACCAAGGGCAACAGGGACATTAAGGACAATAAGCGAATCAAGGACAATAAGTAGTACTTTTTTACCAGGATTCCCAATGTACCAGTTTTGAGGCGTCCATGCGTACAGGTGCGTCCGGAGTATCTGCCGGGTAGCCCAGGGCCAGCATACAGACTGGCCTGATGTTGTGGGGGATCATGAGTATCTCTGCTACATCCGCATCATTGAACGCCCCCACCCAGCAGGTGGCCAGGCCCCTATCATGGGCGGCCAACGTCATTACCATTGCACTTATGCTGGCATCCTGGATGGCATAGAGTTCTCCCCGGGCGCTGTATATGCGACTTGAACGGGGCGTGTTGGCACAGAACACTATTATCACAGGCGCCTGCACAATGAATTTCTGGTCAAGCGCAGCCTCTTTCAGTTTTTTCTTGACAGCTGTGTTTGTTACCACAATAAAGTCCCTTGCCTGGAGATTGCCGGCAGAGGGTGCCATCTGGGCATCATGGATGAGTTTTTCAATGGTCTGGCGGTCCACCGGGTCTGGTGTAAATGTACGTACGCTTCGCCGTTGGTATATGGCATCCAGGCATTCTGTCATATTCCATAAAGTGTTGATGAATGTATAAAACATTAGCTAACCATCATCCTGGAAAAAATATGGGAAAAAAAACATGGATTTACGTTCCGTAGGTTTTATCGTTCATGCCACGGTTTATATGTACTATTCTAACCAATGATTGAATACATTGAGATAATACATCGGTGAAAAAATGCCAGGATCGGAAATAAAGATACAGAACGTGGTTGCTTCAACTAAATTAGCTGATAGTTTTGATTTAGTAAGCATTGAATCAGTCCTTGAAGGTGCAGAATATAATAAAGCTAAATTTCCAGGTATGGTCTACCGGGTTACCAATCCGAAAGCAGCCTTTCTGATTTTTACTTCAGGTAAGGTAGTATGCACCGGCGCAAAGAATGTGGAAGATGTGGCAATTGTCATTAACAATGTTGCCAGGAAGATTGAATCTCTTGGCATGAAAGTGTTGATGGATCCTGAGATAACCATACAGAACATCGTTGCTTCAGCTGACCTTGGTACGAACCTGAATCTCAATGCAATTGCGGTAGGCCTGGGTTTCGAGAACATTGAATATGAACCTGAGCAGTTCCCCGGACTAGTGTACCGTATTAAATCACCCAAGATAGTAGTTCTCATATTCAGTTCCGGTAAACTGGTAGTAACCGGAGGAAAATCTCCGGCAGATTGTCAGCGTGGAGTCGAGATCGTACGTGAGCAACTCGAAAGTATGTCGTTGCTCTGAACATTGTTCCATGGGGTGAATACCATGTCTTACCGTGAAGCTGTGGCCAAGAGTTTTATCGTGGATGAGGAGGTCAGGGAGTTCATAATCCAGGAGGACCGCGACTTTCGTATCTGCACATCCTGCAGCGGTCCAGTGCTGGTTCCGACTGACCTTGTTCCTGCCAAACCTACTGACGTAGAGGTTAAAGTAGGTGAAAATTCACTGTTCGTTTCTATACTTCAGGCCCGGTTCACAAGACGAATCCATAGTTCCATGCTGGAACAATACCAGTATATGATGTCAGCGGACCTGAGCCGTTGTGAACTGGATTAAGTGAACTGGATTAAGTGAACTGGATTAAGTGAACTGGATTAAGTGAACTGGATTAAGTGAACTGGATTAAGTGAACTGGATTAAGTGAACTGGATTAAGTGAACTGGATACTATCGTTTTTTTTTGTATCAGGAACTGATTTACCGTTATCTGGTTTACCATTGCTGGATCTACCATTACCGAATCAACTTTTTTCTGATCTGCAGTTTCCCTATCTACTTTTGCCTGATTGCCTGGAACTGGGCTGTCTCATAAGGATATTCGGGCATTTCTGATAGTTCCTTTATACAGTATCTCCGCTGGTTGCGGTTACCGGTACGTTCAAGTTTATCCTCCCGGTATAATCGGGAGAGGTAGGTGGACACCGTGCTCAGGTTGATGGGGCCATATATCCGGTCATAGTCACTTTTTACTTCAAGTGATGTGAACCAGTGTCCCTTGTATTCAAAATTGAGGAAAAGTTCCAATCGTTCTTTAATGGTAAGGGACTCGTTCTTTAGCTGGCTGTATTCTTCAACAGCAATGCCAAAGTTACGAGTCCTTGGGGTTTTGGGTGGTGTGGTTTGAGATGTTTGAAAAGCAGGTTGATTGAATTGAGCTGTCTGTACTGGTTGGGGCGGCATGGCAGGAGTGTTAACCATTTGAGGTGCAGCAAAACCAGTCTGTTGTGAAGTTGTTTGTATAGAATTGTACAGGTTGGTGAACTTGTTCATGAGATTCAATAACGTTTCAGAAGTAAAATTGCCGATTATCTCAGTCCTGTCAATAGAACCGTTATCCATTTTTATTTCGACACGTATTTCCATTTCATTGTCCTCAATAGTGGCAATATATACCGAAGGAAGGCAGCCGCAAATCCCCTCAGATTGCGGCAGGCATCCCTCGTTTCGGAAGTATTCCATCCCCTCCGATGATTGTCCACTTTTACGTTGTGAATGTGTAATTCACACGCAGTGTTGTAGTTAACATGTGAATATACATCACTACTTGTATTTATAGTACACAGTGGAAATAGGGGTAAATAGCAGTCTTTACAATAAAAAAACCATTTAACACATTTTTAAAGTAAAAATACTGTAATTTAAGCTGTTTTTCATATTCACACCATCACAATACCTATTCACGCAAAATATTTACTATTTTAATTCTATTTATTTTTCCATAGGAAACAAGGGGGTTGACCTATTACAGTTGAATACGTCAAATAACTCTTTAAAACCTTAAAAGTGAGATTAACACAGTTATATTCTATTCACACCAGTACACATTGCAGTGAAACCAGTCAATGTGTGAGTGTGATAATATACCTCCCCCTTTACACAATCAATATCAATCAAAAGGAATATTATAACGAAGATGTCTGATGAGCATGTTATTTCGGGGACCATTCTTTATGGTGATGAGCCCATGCTTATCGAAGGATACCTGTGCGTGAAAGATGGCATAATCACAGAAGTGGGGACTGATCCGTGTGTAGACGCCACACTGGATGGATTGGTGACTCCGTGTTTTGTCAATGCGCATACTCATATCGGTGATTCTATAATCAAGGACCCGCCACTGTCTGACCTGGATAGCCTGGTGCGACCTCCCCGTGGCCTGAAACATCGTGTACTCGGTGAATCGCTGGATGTCGACCTGAAGCGTGCCATGGACCGGACATTACGTGATATGATGCGCACAGGCACCTGTGCATTTTGCGATTTCAGGGAAGGCGGTAGAGAAGGTGCATCCATGCTGGCAGATATCCTTGCCACATCCGCATACTCATCCTCAGGGCTCCAAGGGATGATTATGGGCCGGCCTTATCAACCAGACAGGCCGGACAAGGATGAATTAAATGACCTGGTCAAGGTCTGCGATGGAATCGGTATGAGCGGGGTCAATGATGTTCCATTCGAAGTGTTACAGGTTGCATCCAGTGTGGCCCGCAGGGAAGGAAAGCCTTTTGCCATACACGGAGGTGAAAAGGATATGTCAGATATCTCAAGGTCAATTGAACTGGAGCCTGATTTTATTGTGCACATGACCCATGCTTCTCAGGCACATGTTAAACAGCTGGCAGATGCTGATATACCTGTAGTGGTCTGTCCCAGGTCGAATCTCGTGACGCGTGTGGGTTCTCCTACCCGCCCTCCGATCGCCAGGATGCTTGACATGGGCGTCACGGTTGCAGCGGGCACAGACAATGTTATGTTGAATTCGGTCAATATGTTCTCTGAAATGGAATTCCTTTCAAAGGTATATGGGCTGGAGGACAGACAGGTATTTAATATTTGTACACTAAATGGTGCTCGGGTACTTGGACTGGCCGAACAATTCGGTTCAATACAGGAAGGAAAAAAGGCAAAGATAATGGTACTGGATAAAAGGTCTTCCAACTTATCTAACTGCCATAATATGCTTGCCAGTTTTGTCAGGCGAGGCAGACCTGATGATATCAAGACCATCATCACTTAATCGGAGGGAGATTTCATGAAAAGCGAGATATTTAAGAAAATAGTAATTGCAACGGACGGTTCAGCAAACTCAGAGAATGCCGTTAAGCACGCTATTGAATTAGCACGGATATCGGAAGCCAGCCTTTCTGCTGTGTATGTTGTGGACACGGGAGCTTTTGCTTCCATTCCTGTTGATATGGCAATGGGCAACATGTATGAGATTTTGAAAACGGAAGGTGACAATGCCGTCAAACAGGTGGAAGACCTGGCCCAGGCTGCGGGTATTGAAACAGAACGCTTTACTATTGAAGGTCATCCTGCTGAGGAAATAATTAAATTCTCTGAGAATATTTCAGCTGACCTCATTGTTATGGGTACTCTTGGAAAAAGCGGTCTTGACAGGTTCTTGCTGGGAAGTGTCGCAGAAAAGGTATCAAGGAACTCACATACACCTGTTATGGTCGTACGAGGGGAAAACCCCAAATAGTACAAACTCCATCAACAGCCCAAATAGGAGTTTTACAAAAATGCCTGGTTTTACAACAGTTGAAGACATTATGGTACGGGATGTTGCATATGCTTCATTGCCTGGTTCCAGGGACGAGGTACTTGAAATCCTGAAAAATAAACATGTTTCCGGCGTACCTGTGGTAAAGAAGGATGAGCTTGTTGGTATCGTCACCAGGACTGACCTTTTAAAGTATCCTGAAGAAGAGCAGCTAGCTATCCTGATGCGGAGAGACCCTATTACCATCAAACCCGGTGAGTCTATTGTGGATGCTGCCAGGACAATACTCGAACATAAGGTCCGGCGGCTACCCGTTGTTGAAAACAGCACCTTGGTAGGTCTGATCACCATCGCTGATATTGTAGGTGCTATTGCAGGTTTGAGTATTTCAGAGCCTATTGGTGATATTATCAGCGACCAGACAATCGTTATCTGGGACAAGACCCCGGTTTCAGTTGTGGGAATGATCATGGAGATGGCAGAGGTAAAAGCTGCACCTGTAGTGAATGTGAACCGTGAAGTCCTGGGTGTAATAAATGATAAGGACCTGATAAATATAAGCGTCATTGAAGATTCGCTTGGGCATTCGGATATGTCTGCGGGTTCGGATGACGATGCATGGACCTGGGAATCAATGCGTGATACAATGAGCCTGTATTACAGTGTGTCAAGGATAAAACTTCCGGATTCTACAGTGAGCGAAGTAATAAACCTAAAAAGGGAACCTGTGACCGTTGTACCCAATACTACCGTGAGTGATGCTGCAAGGAAAATGAAACGCAACAATATCGACCAGATGCCTGTCCTGTCCGGACGCAATAAACTTATTGGTATGTTGCACGACTTTGACCTGCTTAAGGCACTGGTATGAGGACACTGTTCGATACATTCATTAGTGATGATAATACATACAGATTTGGAGGTAATCAATCTTGACAAAGAAGAAACAGACAGGTAGCGGTCTGCAGTCATCAGCTGGACTTATGCGGTATTATGAAGCTGATGAAACCACATTTCACATGGACCCGAAATATATCCTGATAGGTGGAGTGCTGACAGGATTGCTATTATTGCTGCTCAATTACCGGTTTGGCCTCTGGCCCTGAAATCCTTTTTGAGTAATATGACCTTGAAATGACCGGTGTCAGCGAGATTCCGGGTCCAGCCAATCAGCAAATTTTCGCATAGCATTACCCCTATGCGATACCCTGTTCTTTTTGATATCTTCAAGTTCGCCAAACGTCTGGCCTTCATACAGGAAGATGGGATCGTATCCAAAACCATGCGTCCCGCGTTCTTCAAATGATATGGTCCCTGCAACTTCACCTGTGAATGTACGGGGCTCGTCGCCGGGCCGGCAGAATCCCACGACTGTCCTGAACACAGCCCTGCGGTTGGTCTCATTTTCCATGAGCTTCAGGACTTTCCTGTTGCCCAGGCGGTCTTCCACATATCGTGAGTAGGGCCCGGGGAAACCGTTCAGGACATCGATGAAAATGCCGCTGTCGTCCACCATGACATCCCTGTCCAGCCTGTCAGCACACCAGCGCGCACCATAGGCTGATATGGTCTCAAGGTCATCGGCCTGCAGTTCAGGATATTCGCAATCGAGCTGTTCTACTTCATATCCCACCTCTCCCAGGATGTTCTTTGCTTCCCTGAGTTTATGGGCATTGCCGGTGGCGAAATATATCTTATGCATACCGTCCTCTCCTTTCTATCTGTGTTACCCGCTCGAGTACAGCGTCAGCGCCTGGAAACGTCATGCGATAGGCAGCGGAGAATGCGGATATGAGTTCTTCATGGTCATTGTGCGTGCTTTCGTAGGTCTGGAACAATACATGGATGTCCACGCCCTGCGCCTCTACAGAGCTGTCATAATAGGCCAGCCCGAAGTCGATGAGGTATATCCTGCCATTGTGCAGTATCATGTTGGAGGTGGTGAGGTCGCCGTGTATAATATTGGCAGTGTGGAGCTTACCCACGACGATCCCGATGTCGCCACTCAAGTGGGGTGTGATGATGTCTTTTATTTTCGGGCCTTCGATGTATTGCATGGTGATTTCGAAGTCCTCGATGTCGTAGATTATGGGCGTTGACACGCCGCTGCGCCTGGACTCGGAGGTAAGCCGGGCTTCATTCCGGGTGCGCTCTCTGCGGATAAGGTTATCCAGGGCTTCCAGGCGGTATCCTTTCGGCAGGCGTTTCTTGATGACCATGCCGTCCCTGAGTTCTATGGTGGCTTCTGCGCCCATGCTGAGGAACATAGGTGAGGAAAATGACCTGTTGTGATATAAAACTGGCTGTTACCTTTTGCTGTGTATCTTTTCCAGCTCAGGGTCCTGGAAAAGATCCTGTACGAGGAATGATATGGCAATAGTATGGGACGATACGTCAAAGCGAAACCTCCTGGATATCGGATCAGCCCTCAATCCCAGATGGGGCAGGCCACTGAGTGCCGGTGTGGACCTGTTCGAGAACATGTTCCTGGATACTGACCCGGGTTCAGGTGGACAGATCAACACAGGCTGCTCAAAAAAGTGGTTCCAGCGGTTTCGCAGGGATCCCAGCGGTATCCATCTGGTGATCGGCAAACAGCGGGGTGGTATAAATCTGCCATGTGCTTCTTCCTGGCCCGGGCCACCCTCAGGCGGCCCATCTATGTCATCACTGCAGCACCATTAATTCAAACTGGTGGTTCGGTTGGACCAGCCATCCACCTTCAGGCGGCCAATCTATGCCATCACGGCAGCAGATGGGGTCATGCCAGAAGTTGAGGTGTTCGAGGATATCCTACAGGTCCCAAAATGAAGCGTCAAAGTGATTGATTCTCCTTGCCAAACTACTGAACTTTCAAATGCTCTTTTCCTGCCTGTGTCGTCTTCCTACCCTGGGGAGTACGTTGAATAAAACCGATCTGGATCAGATACGGTTCATATACATCTTCAATAGTCCTGACCTCTTCCCCCACTGAAATGGCAATGGTTTTCAGGCCCACGGGTCCACCTTCGAAATCATCTGTTATTATACTAAGTATACGCCTGTCAAGTTCATCCAGGCCCAGCTTGTCTATACCCAGCATAGTCAGCGCATCATCAGCAACTTCCTGAGTTATCGTTCCATCAGCCCTAACAAGTGCAAAATCCCTTGCACGCCTCAGTAACCTGTTAACAATTCTGGGCGTTCCACGGCCGCGTTTAGCAATTTCTACAGTCCCATCTCGGGTTATGGGGATACGCAGGATCGAAGCACTTCGATGCACTACCTCCACAAGTTCCCTAATAGTGTAATGATTTAGCCTGAAAGTAATGCCAAATCGATCCCTGAGCGGTGAACTCAGCAGTCCTATCTTTGTGGTTGCACCAATAAGAGTAAAATGTTCCAGGTTGAGCTTTATTGACCTGGCACTTGCCCCCTCCCCTATCATCACATCTATTTCCATATCCTCCATAGCAGGATACAAAATCTCTTCAATAATTGAATTCATGCGATGGATCTCATCAATAAAGAGTACATCTCCTTTTTTAAGTGAAGTAAGTATTGCGGCAAGGTCTCCGGCCTTTTCCAGGATAGGTCCTGAAGTACTTTTTATACTGACTCCCATTTCATGTGCGATAATATTTGCCAGAGTGGTTTTTCCAAGACCAGGTGGTCCTGAAAATAAGATGTGGTCAAGTGGTTCACCCCGCTTTTTTGAGGCTTCAATAGCTATTTTTATTGATTCCTTTATGATATTTTGACCTATGAACTCATCAAGTTTTATGGGGCGGATGGTTGAATCTTCTGTTTCATGATCCTGCTCTGAAGGAGAGACTATTCTTTCTTCCATATTTACTCTTTAACTTCTTTTAATTTCAACAGTGCTGCCTTAATTAATACTTCGATCGATGGTGCTTCAAAATCCGCAGATACAGCATCTACAGCTTCCCTGGACTCTCTTTGTTGAAAACCCAATGATACAAGAGCACTTACTGCATCATAATTGATATTACTGGTGCTGGTGGGAACAAATCCTTTCATTTTCTTTTTCATCTTATCCTTTAATTCCAGTATCAATCTCTTAGCATTTTTCTTGCCAATTCCTGAAATATTTGTAAGGACTTTTTCATCCTCATTGAGGATCGCACTGGCAAAATCTTCTAATGTAATTTCAGAAAGGATCTTCAAAGCTATCTGGGGCCCGACTCCTGAAACGCTAATTATTAATTTGAACATCTCAAGTTCGGTTGAGTTCATGAACCCGTAGAGATTGAGCGCATCCTCCCTGACATTCAGATGCGTATAAAGTGTTACGTGTGATTGTTTCGTAAGTTCCTGTAATGCCGGTTGCGGAACATTTACATGATATCCTATTCCTCCGACATCAATAACAACAAAACCTTCACCACATTGCGCAATTTCGCCACGTAAATGTGAAATCATATCATTATCTCATTATATGTATATGACATAAAGCAATCGAAAGACCATCAGCCGCATCATCAGGTCTGGGAAGTTCATCCAGACCCAGAAGCCTTGTTATCATCTCCTGCATCTGTCGTTTATCAGCACGTCCTGTACCTGTTATCGCCTGCTTGATTTGAGCCGGTGTATATTCGAATAAAGGTATTTGTTTTTGTTGTGCAGCAAGTAATATCACCCCTCTTGCTTCACTTACCCTCATTGCAGACGTGACATTTTTATTGAAAAAGAGTTTTTCAATAGCGACAATTTGAGGATTGTACTTTTCAAAAAGCGTTTTGATCTCATTATAGATCTCCAGTAGGCGCTCTGATGTTTGTTTTTCAGCAGAAGTTCGAATACATCCATAGCTTACAGGAATGATCTTTTCTTCTGATTTTTGTATTACTCCAAAACCAACGGTTGCAAGTCCCGGATCGATTCCGATAATGATCATGGTATTTTTCTCGGCGATTATTAGCTTTCGTATTTTTCTATATAATCCCAAATTTCTTGATCGGTTTTTGGCATATTACCTTCAAAAAATGTCTTTATCCATTGTAAATACCCAATTCCACTTGGACTTCTGTGTTGCTTCACAAGTTTGATTAAAAGTCTAACACATGAAATAATCTCCCCATAAGTAAAACTCCTTTCTCCCTCAATTCTGTTAAGCATCAATTGACCTTTCACAGATTGTGAGATGTTATACGCAAGCGAACCTTTCTTTTGACCATCGAAATCTTTTTTGAGCTTATTGTACGCAGATAACACTGTTTTATCTTTAAGAGCGGGATTTTCCTGCCACATAAATAAAACTACGGATTCTATACTGACAAATATTTCATGATAATCGGCTATATCCTCAATAGCCACTTTTCCGTTACCGTTTTCGACCAATTCTGCCAATTGTTGATTTACATGAACCCTTGTGTTCTCCATATATTTTCACCGCCCTTGTGTTCTATAAATAGATTTGTACTTACGCCGCCACTTACCGATGCATTGCGCCT
This sequence comes from ANME-2 cluster archaeon, assembly GCA_019429385.1. Lineage (NCBI taxonomy): Archaea > Methanobacteriati > Methanobacteriota > Methanomicrobia > Methanosarcinales > ANME-2 cluster archaeon. The sequence continues at coordinate 48,532 of JAHYIS010000003.1, forward strand.
TCCATCAATTTATCGCCTCGGTCTGATTTCTTGAAGCTATCATTTTTCTGATGAGCTCTCAGGTATGCATATTGGAAGAATTTCATATGCATACATTATTTTCCGGATAATCGTCCCATTTTCACTTTATGTGGGCTAACCTCTGATTAATTTCATCAAGGTCAAAGTATTCAGGATCAAAATCATAATCCAGCCAATCCACCATTTCTTCATGCTCGGGATGTTGCGGATCTTTGAGGATTTCAAGGAGTTCATCATATCCATAAGGACCGCCACAATCTTCCGGAGGACAGTCACGTTTACCCTTAAGGCAGACCGGATAGTGTTTATCTACTTCCAGAGGGAGGATTTTTTCAACCAGGATTATGTGATACCAGGAATCCCCAAAATCGTATTCGTAGATGAATTTAGTATTTTCTTCAAAGACCACCTGGCTTAATGTTATTGTTCTTTCATCAATCACATCAAACATATCAGCCGGGTCAGGTTCACCATATATCATTCCATCTATGATAAACTGATGAAGGTGATAACCGTCCCACCCCATCAATTCCTGAATAATGACATGAAGTTTAGATAATGTAATATCGCTTTTAACCTGTATTCGTCTCCAGATGGGTGGTTTTATCTCATCAAGTGTTACTTTTATCTGATAGATATGAATATCTTCATTCCGTTTCTTTTTAGGCATGACAATCACCAATTTCTTATGGAATAATGTCCTGTTAATCGGTTATTAGATTTTCGATTAATTTGAGGAGATTGACTGCATACGAAACCTGAATAAGAAATGTTTATGTTGTAAAAAATTAATTAATTTCCACTCTCATAAATATGATCGCACTACATGGAACCTGGAAACCGTCAGAAAGAATAGACACACTGGGAGATTTCTTCATATGGGGTGAGTTATCCACAGCTTCCACCATCAAACGCAGAGGGCGCCCTCCAAAGATCTCTGCCAGTACACCCCGGCCTCATCCATTTCAGGCCCCAAACGAGGACCTGAACCGGGTGATAGCATTCCTGGAAAATGGCAATGACAGCATAATCACTAACAGGACATATCAGGATAATGTATTGTTATCGCTTCCTTCATTTTCAAAATCTCCCCAGGCATCACCTGATTTACTAAGAGATGATGGCAGTGAGGAGACAGATGAGCCAGTGGGTCTAATACCATGGAAAGTACATGGTTTAAGCATTCTTCCCCAGGACGCAGTAACATTACTCAACTCACTCTCAGGAGCATGGATCGAATATGACAACACTGTCATTGGAACCGATCTGAGGTTCTGGAGTAATGTCTCAAAATTTGCACTTGAACTGTTATCAAACCAGCATTTTTTTCCTGGCATGGTTATTTCTGAAGAAAGTAAGATATTTTCCAGATGGCAGTATATGCTCAATGATGAGGAAGACAGGATGCGCTTTTCAATCCTTGCAAACTCAATGCCTCCTGTTTGCAGATCACTCCTCCAGAATACTATTCCAAATACCCGGGAAGCTCTCATATCGGATTTTCTCAATAGTAGCATTAACGGATGTATCAAAAACTGGATGTCAATCTCAGAGATCAAATCAAAAAAGCCCGGTCTCTCTGAAATATGGTTACGATCCCTGACAACCGGAGAACCGATACAAGTCAATAAGTCAGTTCTTAACAACCTTTCAAAAGGTTTACAATCATGGGAAGCCCCGATACATGAAATTGAAAAATCCGGATTTCGCACATCGTTCCGGCTTGAACCCCCCATTGAGGAGGAAACAGACATCTGGAATATGCGCTATTTTCTTCAGGCTTCGGATGACCCAAGCCTGCTTGTGCCTGCTGAAAAAGTCTGGAAAGAATCAAAAGACACACTTAATTTCCTTAACCGTAAATTCGACCAACCCCAGGAAAAACTTCTTGCCGATCTTGGGAAAGCCTCCAGGCTATACCCTCCTATCGAGGCCAGTCTCCATTTAGCAAGACCCACTGCCGCCCGGCTTAGCACGCAGCAGGCTTATTCATTTTTAAAAGAAGTTGTGCCCTTATTTTCAGAGAGCGGATTCGGGGTCCTTATTCCACCATGGTGGAAAAAAGGGGGATCAAGTTCGAAGCTTGGTGTAACATTAAATGTGAAACAAAAGAAAGACCCTAAAACCAGCAAAGGATTGTTCGGTTTTAACTCAATTATCCAGTACGACTGGCAGATCGCCATTGGCGGTGAGCAGTTAAGTGAAGAGGAATTTGAGAATCTTGTAAACCTGAAAGAGCCGCTTGTACGCATCAGGGGAGAATGGGTAGAGGTCAAAAATGAAGATATTGCAGCTGCTATTAAATTCTTCAAATCCGGAAAATCAGGTGAGATGAAACTGGACGAAGCCCTCAGGCTGAGCGCCGGACTTGGAGAATCGGAAACAGGCCTCCCAGTTGGCGGATTTAATGCAACCGGAGTGCTATCCGAGCTATTTGAGCGTTTATCAGGGAGAACCGGAATAGAAGATTTAACACAGCCCGGTGATTTTGTTGGTGAGCTTCGACCTTATCAGGTCAGGGGCTTCTCGTGGCTTGCGTTTTTGCGGGAGTACGGACTGGGAGCATGCCTTGCAGATGATATGGGACTTGGTAAGACGATCCAGCTTCTTGCCCTGCTCATAAAGGATAAAGAAGAAGGCATCAATAAACCAACCCTCCTGATATGTCCCACTTCCGTAGTTGCTAACTGGTATCGGGAAGCGCAAAAATTTGCACCATCCCTCAAGGTTATGATACATCACGGCACAGCCCGGCTGAAGAAAAATGAATTCCATTCCGAAGCTGTCAAATTCGACCTGGTCATCAGCACCTATGCCCTTGCTTACCGGGATGAGGATATGTTCGAAAATGTGGATTGGAGCGGGGTTGTGCTGGATGAAGCGCAGAACATTAAGAACCGGTTCACAAAGCAATCCCAGGCTGTCCGTAAAATCAAATCAGACTATCGAGTGGCCCTTACAGGCACACCTGTTGAGAACCGTTTATCAGAACTCTGGTCTATTATGGAGTTTTTAAATCCGGGCTACCTCGGCTCGGCAGAAGGTTTCAGGAGAGGTTTTGCGATGCCTATTGAACGCTATAATGACAAAGAAGCAGGCATGAAGCTTCGAAGTATTGTTTCACCATTCATCCTTCGCCGCCTCAAGACAGACCCTGCCATCATAACAGACCTGCCTGATAAAATTGAGACAAAGGTATACTGCAACCTTACAAAAGAGCAGGCTACACTCTACAAGGCTGTTGTTAAAGATGTGCTTGAGAGAATCGAAAGCTCAGAAGGAATTGAAAGAAAAGGGATCGTGTTATCAGCACTTACAAGATTAAAACAGGTATGCAATCACCCGGCGCAGTACCTGGATGACGGTTCGGTACTCCCGGGACGCTCAGGCAAGTTGAATCGTATCACTGAGATGATGGAAGAGGTGATAGCTGAAGATGATGCTGCGCTTGTCTTCACCCAGTTTTCCGTGATGGGAAACATGCTTAAAACGCATCTCCAGCATGTCTTTGGCCAGGAGGTACTCTTTTTGCATGGCGGAGTGTCCCAGAAACAGCGGGACCATATGGTTATGAGATTTTCAGAAAAGGGCGGACCCCGGATATTCATTCTTTCACTCAAAGCTGGCGGGGTGGGTCTGAACCTCACCCGTGCCAGTCACGTGTTCCACTTTGACCGGTGGTGGAACCCGGCCGTTGAGAACCAGGCAACAGACCGTGCTTTCAGGATCGGGCAAACCAAAAATGTGCAGGTTCACAAGTTTGTGTGCGAAGGGACTCTTGAAGAGAGGATAGATGAGATGATAGAGGATAAGAAAGCACTTGCCGAGAATGTTGTTGGGACGGGCGAGGGCTGGCTGACAGAGATGTCGACCGAGCAGTTGAAGGGTTTATTTGCATTGAGGCAAGAATCAGTGATGGATGAATAATGGAATATACGGATAGTTGAATCATGGGCAGGTATGAAGACTTCTGGGGCGGCTATACTCCTTCAAAGCCAATACAGGTGGAAGGCGGTATCAAAGCCAAAAGCAAGAAGGGCAGTATCGGAGATACCTGGTGGTCAAAACGTTGGGTGAGTGTCCTGGAATCCTTTGGCTGGAGCAACCGGCTTGAGCGGGGAAGACGATATGCCAGAAAAGGCCAGGTGCTTGATTTTGAACTTTCGGCCGGAAAAGTCGAAGCAAAAGTCCAGGGCTCGGTCCGGAAACCTTATTCAGTTACTATTGAGATTAAACCGATTACTGAAAAATCATGGGATTATGTCATAGAAGAGATGTCTCAAAAGGCAATATTCGCAGCAAAACTACTTGCAGGCGAGATGCCACATGATATTGAAGAAGCCTTTGAAGCAGAAGATATATCGCTGTTCCCTGAAAAATCGAAAGATATAAAGACGCACTGTTCATGTCCGGATAGTGCAAATCCCTGTAAACATATTGCTGCACTGTATTATATTTTGGCTGAAGAGTTTGACCGTGACCCTTTCATGATCTTTGAATTGCGTGGCCGGACAAAGGATGAAATTATTTCATCTCTTCGCCAGAAGCGCACTGACGAAAGCCATCCTGAACCAGAAGAAATTTTTGATGTTGCGCAAGTAAAGGAAGTTGCTTTGTCCATGGATGATTTCTGGGAAGGGGGGGATAGCGAATCATTTTCAGTTAATATCTCGCTACCTGATGTATCGGCAGCAATTATCAAACGGCTGGGAACACCGGAATTCTGGGATAGCAAGGTCGATTTTGTAGAGAAAATGGGCGGGTATTATGAAGAGATTAGCAGGCGCGCTATTGTGACTGCTTATTGTGAACAGACAAAAACGAAAAAGAAATGAAACAATGAGTCTGATCAATACTCCAGGATAAGCCTGGGAGACTATGAACTGGAGGGTGTAGACGATATCGGTATTGATGACTTTAGCCAGGAAGAGTTCCTGGGTGACGAGGACGACCTGCGGGGTGACTTCCCGGGAGATGCAGATGGGCTGCTGGGAGCCTATGCCGGCAATGTGGACCGCTACGTGTTCTGAAGCGGCGAAGTGATGAACTGGGTGGCCATTCTTCAAGCGCGACTCCATGCTGGTCAAACTTCACATGCTTGATCGTCAGGTTTCCAATCTCGCTGATCCTGGCGCCGTTCACATATAAACTGGCTATCAATGCTCTGTCTCTGGGATGTTCGCAGGCATTGATCATATTCTCGATCTCTTCCCCACTCTGCAGGTCTTCAGGAAGCTTATGTGAATGATTTCAAGACGATATTTTTATCCACTCTATAGTTTCATCCATATCCAGCCATCTCAGTTAATATCTTCAATTCAATCAAGTGTTTCAATACTCTTGCTATCTTCAAACCTTCTGAAAAACAAAAACTCTCAAACTAAAAAATCAGTTGTTTATTTTCCTCAGTGATGCTGGAATTTCTGATTCTCCCTTCAACAGATTTAAGATTCTGTTCAAGGTTGTACAACATGTGTTATCACATTCCATTCTAATCTCTTAACCACTCAGGAAGCGAAGTGAAAGTATTCGAAGTGAAAGTATTCGAAAAAAGGTGAGAATCGAACGTGAAATTTTATGCGGGGGAAGGGATTCGAACCCTTGAACTCCTTCGAGAATAGATCTTGAGTCTATCACCTTTGGCCTGGCTTGGTTACCCCCGCACAGGGGAAATGGGAATTACCTGTCCTGGAGCGTCTCAACCTCTTCAACGATCCTGCGACCGGCCGCAATCTCATCGATACTGTGAATAACAGCGCCCATATCCTCTATGATCTCTTTGATCTGTTCATAGTTCAGGTCATCGCCTTCAATGGTCACCTTAATATTCTCGGTCTGCTGGTCAACTTCATACAGGCTCAGGTTTACGCCGCTTATGTTTTCCAGTTCACTCAATGCCGTAGCATATTCAAGTATCAATGGATGATGAGGTTTCAAAACATCCAGAACCAATCGTCTAATTCCTACCACGTGATTTATCCATCCTGATGTGTGTACTCTCAATACAAACAATAACTTATAACTCTTACTACATTCAAATCATATCATCATATACCTCATAAATACGTATATATGGTGAAAAACAAAAGAATATCTGGAGTGGTACTATGAATACTTCACGATATATTTTCTTATTAACAATAGGTATTGCCGTGATCAGCATTGGAACGGCAGATGCCCTGACAAGATCAGGGGAATGGGAAGCCGCTTCTCTGGTATCCGACAATCGAATACCTGCCGGGTCTAATATCACTGAAGACCATGAGATCAGGCTGCCGCAGGGAAATGCCGGTCCAGTGAGAGTGATCGTCTGACTGCTGTACAGAACAGCTCCCCAGGCTTTTATCGATGAAACTTTTGGCAGTGCAGCCGAGAACGTACCTCTGGTGGAAATGGAAAAAGGAGAATTTACCGTTCATGAAGAAGCCACAGGCATACCCGGATTTGGAATGGTACCATCTTTCATCATGACAGGAATTGTGTTTATTCTGTTCGGTAGACGGGATTGATTTCAATTCCTCCTCCCTATTTTTCAGGATACAGAGTTTAACGCTACCTGTTCAGGTTAATCCGAACGATATTCCGGCTTTGCTTAATGAGGTCAATTTTATTGGAAAGAGCACCATCACCATCCGTTTCAGAAACCCTTAAGTCAATATCAACTCAACTGATTGCTAATGAAATTCCAGATACTGGATGCCGATTATACCTACGACGACCTTGAAAACCCGGTCATCCGCCTCTTCGGCCGTGATGATGCAGGCCAAAGTGTTTGTTGCTTCGTGCCCGGATTCAAACCCTACTTCTTCCTGAAACCACACCCCAAACACAATCCTGATGAACTGGCAGAAAAGATCAAAACCACCTTCAATGAGCATGTCACAAACGTGCAGGTCACCCCGCGATTTGAACCTGTAGGTTACTTTAAAGCACCTATTCCCATGCTCAAGGTCATTCTCAACGACCCGAAAGGCGTGCCTGCCATACGGGACGATGTGCTTCAATTACCCGGCGTTGCCAGCATATATGAGACCGACATACTGTTCCGCAACCGCTTCCTTATCGATTCAGGTATCGGTGGCATGTCCTGGGTAGAGACCGGCTCCGAACCACTGCAGGGGGACAAGTTCAAAGGTATCAGCCTGATCGGCGTGGATTGCCAGGTCAGGACCGTGTCAGATACCATAACCCCGCAGGATGTCATCACCAACGCGCCCCTGCGGTACATGGCATTCGACATAGAATGCCTGCCAATGGACGGCGCCATGCCCACACCGGACCATAGCCCGATAATCATGATAAGCTGCGCTTTTGAGCCAGCATATAATGGTAAGAGCACCACGGTCCTGGTGGGTAAGGACGCTGACGGGCTTGAGAGTGATTCCGAGGCGTTCGCTGACGAGATCGGAATGCTTGAACGGTTCTTCGAGATAATCAGGGAATTCGACCCGGATGTATTTGTCGGGTACAACTCGAACAGCTTCGACATACCCTATATCGTGGACAGGATCAGTACCCTTGAGAAAGAACGCAAAGTGAAACTACGGCCGGTCATGGGTCGGGACGGCCGTTCGGTCTACTACCGCAGGATAGGCACCATGACCAGCATAAACATCACCGGTCGGGTAGTGGTTGACGCGCTTCCCATCATAAGGCGGGATTTCAGCCTGAAGCGCTACACCCTCAGGAACTCTGCGCAGGAATTGCTGGGCAGGGAAAAACTGGATGTCAAACCCTCGGAGATGGAAGAATACTGGCACGACACCGGTGATAAGTTCCATTCTTTCGTAGATTATGCCAGGCGCGACTCTGAACTGGCACTGGAACTGGTACTCAGGCTGAGCCTGCTGGACAGGTTCTGGGCACTGTCCAGGGTCAGCGGTACCCTGGTGCAGGATATCCTCGACGGCGGCCAGACCAATATGGTAGAGAACATTCTCATGAAAGAGTACCGCGCCCATAACAGGGTAATGCCCCCAAAACCTGACAACGATATTTCCCAGCAGCGGCACATGATCACCGAAGAACTGAAGGGCGGCGAAGTACTGGACCCGAAAAAGGGGCTACTGGAAGATGTGGTGATACTGGACTACAAGTCACTCTACCCCACCATCATGATGGCCCATAACCTGTGCTATACCACCGAGATAGTCGACGGGGACCAGGTGCCGGACGGGGACTTTGAGACTACTCCCTCGGGCGGCAGGTTCGTATCTGCGCAGGTGCAAAAGGGCATTGTCCCCTCCATCCTGGCAGGACTGCTGCAGCGCAGGGTCGAGACCAAACAAATGATGAAACATGCATCCGGGGACGAAGCCCGTGCCCTGGATGCCACACAGCTGGCTCTCAAGATATTGCTGAACAGTTACTATGGTTATTCAGGTTATACCAGGGCACGACTGTACAGTCTCACAATGGCGAATTCGGTGACCAGTTTTGGCAGGGAGAATATCCTCAATACCAGGGACCTGGTAGAAAAGCGCATCGATAGCATCTATCTCTCCAACGGTGATGCGTATGTCCAGGAAGAACTCCCCGGGGCAGGACTCAAAACCGATGAGCTGCAAAGGTTCAACCTGTCCGTGGTCTATGGGGATACGGACAGCGTGTTCGTAAAACTATCCCCTGAAGGCATCTCCCTGGAGGATGCCGGTGCTGTGGGGCAGAAAATTGCCAGGATCGTATCTGCAAAACTACCTGACCCCATGGAACTGGAATTCGAAAGTTTTGCCAGGCGCTCAATATTCATTGCCAAGAAACGCTATGCAGTATGGGTATTTGAACCATCTGCCAGTGGCTGGTCTGACAGTATAAAGGTCAAAGGCATGGAAACGGTCAGGCGGGACTGGTGTGAACTTACCAGCAAGACCCTGAACAGGGTACTCGAACTGGTATTGAAGGAAGGGAGGGTCGAGGATGCGGTAAGCTATGTACGAGGAGTTATCAACAGTGTGCGCAACATTGACTTTGAAAAAGACCCTTCGGTCCTGGAAGACCTGACACTCACCCGCAGGTACACCAAGAAGAGCGAGAATTACCAGAACAAACAACCTCATGTCATGGTTATCGAGAAAATGAAAAAACGGTCCGGTTTTGTGCCGCCCATCGGGGACAGGATCCCCTTTGTCATAATAGCGGGACCGGGACTGCTTGCTGACAAGGCAGAAGATCCCGAATTTGTGAAAGAGAACAACCTGTCGCTGGATGTTAACTACTACATAAAGAAACAGATACTGCCACCCGTTGAGCGCATCCTGCGTGAGTTTGGAGTGGATGCATCATTTTTGGATTATGATGAAAAACAAATGGGGCTGGGAGATTTCGGGGGGGGTGGCAGCATTGTGAACGAGCATGTAGCCACACAGGATGACATGGGACCAAAAAAAGCGAAAAAAAGCCAGTCAAAACTATTTGATTTTTAAATTCACGAAGGAGTTTACCATGGAAGTCCATCTCATAAACAGTTCGCCATACGATGCCAACGCGTACCTGATAGTTGCTCATAGACCCGTGTTAATAGATGTGGGCATGAATGCGTCCCATCTCCTTGACCGGATATCAGCCATAATAGAGCCCACTGATATTGGGACCATAATCCTGACCCACGGTCATTATGACCACTGGGGTGCGGTGGAAGAAGTGAGCAGTGCAACGGGAGCAGATATCGTCATCCATGCCCGGGATGCACCCATGCTTGCAGATAAAATGGCCAGCGCGGCTGCAATGTTCAGGGGCAAAGCTGCATCTTTCATTCCCGAAAGGATGCTTCATGAGAACGATACGATAGACCTGGGGAACGGTAGTGGTCTTGAGGTTATCCATACACCGGGACACACGCCCGGATGCATATGTCTGTACCACGCACCTACAAGATCATTGTTCTCCGGCGACACCGTGTTCCAGGGCGGCGGTTTCGGGCGCACTGACCTTGCCGGTGGTGACCAGCGCTTGCTTGTGGAATCACTGGAACGGCTGGCAGGGATGGATGTGAATGTGCTCTATCCCGGGCACGGTGAGGTGACAGCGGTTGATGCATCAGGCCAGATACGCCTGTCACTGCAACTTGCAAGGACGTATATGCGATAGGAAACCGCTGCCAAACGATTATCACTCTGAACGAATAATGGGATAGTATGGACTACGACATTAAGGTGCATACGTGGTGGGAGCACAGGATAAGGAAGATAAGTATACGGTCCGGTGAAAATAAATTAAGTATCTGGTTCGCCCATTTTGGGGAACTGGACCTGGAGGACAGGAAGACCCAGAACATCTTCGCAGGTATCATGCAGGGTATCTTCGGACAAGCGGTGGATACACCTTCGGTACACGTGGATATTGTCAGGGGGGATAAGGTTAAACTTTCCAGGCATGTACGAAATACTGAGGAGATAATGGACAGTTTCAGGGAGGCTTTTGAGAAGTGATGAAGGTAAATACTGAGCATTCCCGTGATGTTGAAGATACATTTGATATGGACTCATTTATCTTACAGGATGAGCGGGAGCATATGTTATTCGAACTGCACAGGTACCTCGTGTGGGTCGGGGAGCCATTACCCGAGGACATTGACATTGACGGTCATCAGATTAAACTGCATGACCTTATCTGGAAATTGACACAAAAAGAAAAGTTGACAGAAAATGAACGTAAATGTATTAAAGGCCTGATCCAGACTCTTGAACAAAAAGAAAAACTGGATGAAGAACGTATCGAGAAAGCGAACCTTACCAGGGCACAGGCCGAACAGCTTCATGATGAGGCGGCCGGGTTGTTAAGGGCTATCATGGATTTGAAGGATCTGGAGGAAGGCAGGATCAAAAAAGCTGATTTTGATGAAGCGTCAACAAGGGACAGGGTTCAGGATGCAAGGCGCTGGATGAATTTTATGAAGCAGATGAAAGATTGATGTATGGTTTTAACCAATATTTCTGTCATGAACGTAATCAGGACGGGATTGCTATCCATAACCATTTGAATCAGGTAGTGCGCAATCCGGATTGTCTTGATTGTAATCCGAGATTCCATAAACGTTAAATACCATGTACACAATCGTACCTCAATGCACACATATATACAACTGGTTTGAACATGCACACAATAATAGATAGTATAATCACATCAACCGAAAACCGGGTCAAAGGGTTAAAGGATGTTGGTTCGGGGAAATCCCTTACCACCCGAAGTCTTGCCAGGTCCATACAAGCAGTACATGACAGGAATGGCATCCCTGTGATAGCCGAGGTCAAACCGTCATCACCTACTACCCATAACAGGGATGTCAGCCCTGCAGATGCCGCACAAATCGCAATGACCATGGAAAAGGCAGGAGCTGTAGCCATCTCCGTCCTTACAGAACCGGATTATTTCCACGGCAGCCTTGAAAACCTGGAACAGGTCCGGAGGGCTGTGAACATTCCGGTATTAAGGAAAGATTTTATCATCGACGAGAAACAGCTCTATGAAACACACAGCGACCTGATACTGTTGATAGCCGGCATACTTGGTGACCGGTTGCCTGGCTTTATCGACCTTGCCAGGCGCAGGGGACTCCAGCCACTGGTAGAGGTCCACAACCATGCAGAATGTATGGCAGCACTGGATAGTGAAGCACATATCATAGGCATCAATAACCGTAATCTCATGACCATGGATATCGACCTTGCAACCACAGAAGAACTGGCTCCGGTCATCAGGAAGCACAACCCTGAGATAATAATAATAAGCGAAAGCGGCATATTGACACCCCGGGATGCTGTCCGGATGGTACAGGCAGGTGCCGATGCTGTTCTGGTAGGCACATCCATTATGAAGGGTGACATTTACCTCAACACCAGGTCATTGGTCGAAGCTGGAATACCTGGTTCACACGACCAGCACGACTAACACGTCAAGTACTTCAAAAACGTCAAACACTTCAAGCATGTCAAGTATTTCAAATACGTCAGCACTTCAAACACATCAAGCACGGCAAGTATTTCAAATACGTCAGCACTTCAAACACGTCAAGCACGGCAAATAAGGAACACATATCAAATGCATAAAACTGGCAATGAATAGAGGAAAATTCATGAACATCACACAAAAAGGCAAATTCGGGCGGTTCGGCGGGCAGTTCGTACCCGAGGTGCTCATGCCTGCACTGGAAGAACTGGAAGAAGCATATGAACGCTTCAGGGATAATCCTGATTTCAAAAAGGAACTTGATTATTACTTGAGGGATTTTGCCGGCAGGCCGTCACCTTTGTACCATGCACGGCGCCTGAGTGAAAAATACGGTGTCAAGGTGTATCTTAAACGCGAAGACCTGGTACACGGCGGCGCCCATAAACTGAACAATACCCTTGGCCAGGCGCTCCTGGCAAAGTACATGGGCAAGCGGAGGCTCATTGCAGAGACCGGGGCCGGCCAGCACGGTACGGCCACTGCCATGGTCGGAGCGAACCTTGGAATGGTCACAGAGGTCTATATGGGTGCTGAGGATACCCGGCGGCAGCGTATGAACGTGTACCGCATGGAACTGATGGGTACAAAGGTCATACCTGTTACTTCCGGCAGCCAGACCCTGAAGGATGCCATCAACGAGGCGCTACGGGACTGGGTGAGCAATGTGGAAAATACTCATTACCTCATCGGCTCAGTAGTGGGCCCCCATCCCTACCCCACCATTGTAAGGGACTTCCAGAGCGTCATCGGTAACGAGGTCAGGTCGCAGATATTGGAAAAAGAAGGGCGACTTCCAGATTCCATTATCGCATGCACGGGTGGCGGCAGCAATGCCATGGGTATCTTCCATTCCTTCGTTCCTGATACCGGTGTGAAACTGTTTGCAGTGGAAGCAGGTGGAAGCGGCCTGAAATGCACAGACAAGGCTGCACTGCACTCCGCATCCCTGAGTGTGGGCGAGGAGGGAGTGCTGCATGGCGCGCGGACAAAGATATTGCAGGACCCCTACGGCCAGATACTGGAATCCCACAGCATCTCTGCTGGTCTGGATTACAGCGGTGTGGGTCCTGAACTGGCCTACCTGGCCGAAAATGGGAGGATCATTCCGGTGAACGCCGATGATGATGAGGCACTTGCTGCTTTCCATGAACTGAGCCGGCTTGAGGGTATCATTCCTGCACTTGAATCATCCCATGCCCTTGCCTACCTGGCAAAAGCGGCAGGTTCAGGTGAACTGGGTGATATTGTGGTCATCAATATATCAGGACGAGGCGATAAGGACCTTGAGACCGTGCTGGAGAAGGGGGTACAGGTATGAGGATATCTGATACGTTCAGTGAACTGAAAAAGAACAAAGAAGGAGCGCTCATAGCCTATGTATGTGCAGGTGACGGAGACACTCCGGGAATCGTGCGCGCACTCGTCAAAGGCGGTGCAGATATCGTAGAATTGGGATTGCCGTTCTCTGACCCTGTGGCCGACGGACCCACCATCCAGGCATCCATCCAGAGGGCGCTGGATGCGGGCATGAACCCAGATAAATATTTCGCTATGGTCAGGAACCTGGATGTGGATGTACCGCTTGTGGTGATGACCTACTACAACCTGATATTCAAACGCGGGCCCGAGCGGTTCGTGAAGGATTGCCTGGAAAGCGGTATCACAGGCATCATTGTACCCGACCTGCCGCCAGAGGAATCCGGTGAGCTCGCAGGGTATTGTGAAAAGAACGGGGTCGACCTGATATTCCTGGTGGCACCTACGACAAAAGGAAGCCGGCTTGAGGATATCCTGAAACGTGGTACAGGATTTTTGTACCTGGTATCCAGGCTGGGCGTTACGGGCGTCAGGGCCGATATTGCCATGTCCACGAAAGAGGTGCTGGACAGGGTCAGGACCGATACACCCCGGGCTGTGGGGTTTGGCATATCATCGGGCGAGCAGGCCGCCGGTGTGTTCAAAAGCGGCGCTGATGGCGTTATCGTTGGTTCTGCCTTTGTAGACATCATAGCCAGCGGGCAGGATGTTATCGGACGGCTGGAGGCGATGGCCAGCGAGCTTAAATCCAGTCTGCGATGAAATGATAACGGATACGGGTATTGCTCATCGTATCCAGGCCAGGTGCCCAGTCATCTGCGCGATGAATCCGAAATGATAACGGATACGGGTATTGCTCATCGTATCCAGGGTCCGGGCTCATGCATGGTCATGCACCCAGAACTCACCGTCTGTAGTCATTTCCTTTTTCCATATCGGTACCTCTGACTTCACGCGCTCGATGGCCTCGCTCAGGACCGGGAACAATTGTGTCCTGTGGGATGATGCGACAACGATATAGACAATATCCTCGCCGGGCCTTATCTTCCCGGTCTTGTGATGGATAACGACATCCATGATACCGTCCTTTTCCTTTAATTCAGTAGATATCTTCTCGATGCTCTCCCGTGCAAGGCTTTCATACTGTTCGAACTCAAGCGTTTCTGTCTGCACATCCCCGGTCATCTCACGCACGATACCGGTGAACGTACCGATGGCACCAGCCTTTTGTATAGCTGGATTGCTGCGCACTTTCCTGACCAGGAGCTCCAGCGTGACCCAGTCCGGTTGGGAGCGGATGACCTCGACCAATCCGGCAATATCCACATCAGCATGTTCAGGTAGGTTCGCCACCACGTTCGAGACCCCGGATGGATAATCAAGGTCGCCCAATACGATCTTTGGAAGGGAACTTTCTTTATCACCTTCAATGATGGCAAAATCCATGCCGCTATTGGCAAGGGCATTCAGTGCTTTTTCAAGAGTTGGCTCCCGTGCCACAGTGACAAGTTCGGACGCGGTGATACCAACAACCACTTCTGCACCTGCATCGAACTGTTTTCCTGTGTCTGTATTTTCCGGATTGAAGCGGTGATGCATCATGTGTTTCACCGTTCCGACGCGACCGAATGCACCAAGCGCTTCAACAAGACTGCAGACAAGTGTGGTCTTGCCAGATTTCTTATGCCCTACCACAGAAATTACTTTCATGATATTATCCTCCATTTTCAAGATATATAAGGGGGCTGCGCGATACCGTGAACGGAACAGAATACCCATCGTGCAAAACACCCGGACGTTACCGCATTCTCTATCCGGCATCCCCCTTGAAGATGTGTATCTCACGTTTCTTCAATGATGCATTCACCCGTTTCCCAACACCCATCCCCATCCGCTTATAGCTGTGGACAGGCAGTTCTATCTCAAGCATCATTCCTGTATCAGATACCAGCCTTACCTGGTAGGTAGGACCAGTATGCATCGACCGTATCACCTCACCAGATACCTGGTTCTCCTTTACTGCAACTCCAATTGGCCGGTCATCCCTTACTATCATTACCTGTTCCGGCCTTATACACCAGTATATCTTTTCGCCATCAGGAAAATGATAATGGTCGGCCATGAAGGTAGAATCCCCGGCACGGATGAGAGTAAGGTTTGCACGCGCATCGGTTTCCTCTATCACACCCTCAAAGATGTTGTGGACTCCCACAAGGTTGGCCACTGAAAAACGTGAAGGATGACTGAACACGTCCTGCGGGGGACCGACCTGCTCCACTTTCCCCTCATTGAACACCACAAGCGTATCAGCCATGGTGAAAGCCTCAACAGGGTCGTGGGTGATGAATATCACCGGCACCTGGAACGTCTCCTGTATCGACATCAATTCATCCCTCAGGTGCAGCCGGGAAATGTTATCAAGTGCGGTCAGGGGTTCATCCAGCAAAAGCAAACGTGGTCGACGGATAAGTGCCCGTGCCAGTGCCACCCTCTGCTTCTGTCCTCCTGATAATTGGGACGGTTTCTGCCCCTGCAATCCCTCAAGCTGTAACAGTTCCAGCATCTCATTCACCCGTTCTTTCCCTGCATCGTTCGGGAGACCGTAGCCAATGTTCTTCTCTACGCTCAGGTGAGGGAAGAGGGAATAGTCCTGGGACATGTACCCGATATTGCGGGCCTGTGGTGTGAGGTCGACTCCCCGGGATGAGTCAAAGAACACCGTACCGTCGATACTGATGAACCCGTCATCCGGTCTCTGTAATCCTGCAATGGACCGCATGACCAGTGTCTTGCCCGCCCCTGACCTGCCAAAGAACACGACCATACCGCCAGGCGCATTGAATCCCACATCCAGGTCGAAGGAGTGGAATCGCTTGTGTATAGCTATCTCAATTCCCATCCAGCCACCTCCCGGTCCTGAAGGTCAGGTATATGATCAAAAATGATACGAACGTGAGTATCCCGGCCAGCAGGTTAGCTGTTCCCATGTCACCGGATATCATGGCACCGTATATCGCGAGGGGCATGGTATCAGTACTTCCCGGGATGTTGCCCGCCACCATCAATGTGGCTCCGAACTCGCCCAGCGCCCTGGCAAAGCTCAATATGATCCCGGCCATGAGACCCTTACGCGCAAGCGGCAGGGTGATACTGAACAGGGTATACGTCCTTGACCGCCCCAGCGTATAGGAGACCATCTCAAGGTCCGGGTCCACCGCTTCAATAGCTGCACGACCTATCTTTATCATGATCGGGATAGCCACGACGACGGCTGCGACGACCGCTGCACCCCAGGTGAACATGAGGGAAAAACCTGTCAGCTCATAAATGGGCCCCCCGATGACGCCCCGCCGTCCTAAGAGCACTATCAGGTAATAGCCCGTGACCGATGGCGGCAGTACGAGCGGTAATGTGGTCAGGGCATCCACCAGGTCCTTTCCACGAAATTCGTATCGTGCCAGCAGGTATGCCGTTCCGGTACCAAGAACAGCTATTATACCCGTGGCCAGAAGTGCAACCTTCAGGGATAACAACATCGAGAACAGGATATCTGTTGCCATTTCACACCTCAGTGGTTGGAATGAAACCAGACTGTTCCAGGAAGTATTCATCGGAGGCAACCATTTCCACAAACCTGCCGGCAATCTCCGGATTATCTGACGAAGCGGTCACTGCGATCGTATAGACGATAGGTGAATGAAAGGAATCAGGGATGCTCTGGGACACCCGTACCTGGCCGGTGATATCGGTCAGGTACACGAACCCGGCATCAACTTCATCCCTGGCAACGTAGTTCAAGACCTGCTTGACATTTGACCCGTACACCAGGTTGTCTTTCACATCCTCCCAGGTGCCGGAATTCTCAAGTGATTCCTTCGGGAACTTCCCTGCAGGGACATGAGACGGGTCTCCAATAGCGATACGGTCAAAAGTATCCAGGTTCTCCAGGGTCGCGTCTGTCTCACCCCCTTTCGGTACAATGATAACCAGGCTGTTGGCTGCAAAAACCCTTCTGGACCCGTTCATGATAAGACCCTGTTCCTGAAGACCATCCATATAATCCTCAAGGGCCGATACATACACATCCACGGGTGCACCCTGCTTGATCTGGGTGCACAGCACACCGCTGCTGGCATAGTTCATGGTTACCCGTACACCCGGTTCTGCCTGCTCGAATTCCGGGCCCAGTCCGTCAAAAACCTGCTGCAGGCTGGAAGCCGCTGACACGGTGATGACCATATCATTTTGTTCGGTACATCCCGATATGGAAACGCTGATAATACCGATTACACCAATCAAGAGTACGAGAACTGGCCATACCAGAGCACTCTTCTTCCTGGGAACAGAAGTCCGTACAACCATAGTTCACGTTTCGCTCCTGTTAATGAGGTATTCAATGGCATGAACGATATCCTCTACCTGTCGTGCATCTGAAGGGTCCTTGATGGTAGCAATTACCTCTTTCCCCTTCCCGAAAATGTCAATATCTGCCTCATCTCTGGCAATAATGACCCTGGGCCACTCCGAACGATTGAATCCGTCTGCGAGTATCACATCCCTGTCATCCAGGTGTCTGGCGATCTCATCCAGGGTAAGTTCCTGATCAACCCTCTTCACCAGAGCGAACATGGTGGGGGATGATATGCATACAGTCCTGGCGCCTGCCTGTGCATGGCGCCAGGTATCCTTACCTTCATGGTCTACCTCAAAATCGTCATGGCTATGATGTTTGATAGTACCCACGCTGTACTTCTTTTCAGTGAGGCTGTGAATGAGTTTCTCTACAAGCGTGGTCTTGCCACTGCCGGATGGACCGACGATGCAAATACGTGGTTGAAGGTTCGATGACATATTATTCATCCTCGATCTTGCCAATATCTTCCATTGTGTTGATGTTCATGAATGTCCTGAGGTCAGGGTCGATGTCCTGTATCTCTTCCATAGCCACGAATACCACATCCTTGAGCTTGAAAATGGGGGCCAGCGCTATCTTATCATTGCGAAGAATGGCTTTTTCTGTTTCCACTGCCATCGGGCTGGCACGGTAAACGGCGTGCAGCGGTTCCAGGACCTCGTTCTCCCAGACCGGTATGGCAGCATCATGCCCCTGTGCGCGGTCAAAGAGCAATTGCACGACACGGGTATCCAGGTATGGCATATCGCATGCGGATATGAACACGTATTCCCCTCCTGCCGCTTTCATTCCTTCCAAAATACCGGCCAGGGGTCCAACATCATGATAGTTATCGAGAACAACATCCAAATCCTGTGTGTATCCTCTCAGCGTTTCCTGTTGTATTTGGTCCCTTACCGATACTATGACCTCGTCCACAACAGTCTCAAGTACTTCTATGGTCTTTTCAAGTATGGTCCTGTTCCCTACGGGTAACAGGGCTTTTTCCCTGAATCCCATTCTCCTGCCGCGACCGCCGGCCAGTATCAATGCAGACCTCATAGTCCCTATATAGCCCTGCAGTATCCCTGACCTGAGCAGACCTTACAGACGACCTTATCGTCGATCATACCGGTCAGGCCGGAAGGTACCAGGTCTTTGCATTCAAAGCATTCAACGATACGGGTGCTCTCGAAATTCTGTCCCATATCAACAAGCACTTCCTGGATATCCAGGTACTTCTCATCCATCACCAGCAATTCTGCGCCCAGTTCATCCTCCTGTTCATGGCTCAGTCTGCCCAGGCGCATCATCCATGTTTTCATCAAAGGGGACAGGTCCTGAGCATCTTGCTTCAATGCCACCCTGATCCCATTATTGGTTTCAGTATTGGAAATGGTCAGGGCCAGTTTACCATAATCCTCGACAAATGCATTCCCGTGACCCACAGTACAACCAGTAGCCGCCTGCATGGCATCTGCCAGGCAACGGGCGGTCTCTGAAATGCCCATTATCCTTTTATGACCGCGCTCCACTGCCAGTCGTTCCAATGCAATCTCACTCATACGCAATCCTAGGGCAAGCCCGGGTGCAAGATGACCGTGAAGGTTTACAGCCAGTTCTATTATCTCTTTATCATTCATTGTATCACCTTAATTGAACAGATGTACCGTAACCGTCTCTCCTTTTGTGATATCTTTGTCTGTGATAACGTACCCATCCACTACTGAGGACCGGGGCGAGGCAGATATTAATGAAACGCCGTATGGGTCTCCTGCCGAAAAGAGGGAAAGGTCTGACCCATCATATTTCATGGTCTCCAGACCGGATGACCCCTGTTTAACGAACAATATATAGCTGTTACCGTCCTGCGGGAGTGAGATGTTACTGTTCATTATTACACTGGTGGATGGTCTGGGTATGTTCGTGAAATAGTGTCGTACTACCAGTTCCAGGGCCGCAAAGGCCCCAGTGGGTTTTCCCGGGAGGCCAAATACCGGAGTATCATTCACCACCCCCACAGCCAGGGGTTTTCCGGGTCGTATCCTGACCTTGTGGAAGACCATTTCACCCAGTTCCTTTATGGCAGTATGCACATGGTCCCGCTCGCCTACTGATACACCACCTGTTGTCAGGACCACATCGTAATCGCCTGTTGCGGCTTCGATCATATCGAGTGTCATATCATAATCATCAGGAACGGTACCTACCAGTTCGGCATCACATCCCCATTCCTGCATGAACCCTGCAACCATCAAAGCATTCGTATTCTTTATCATGCCATTGAATATCTCGGTCCCTGTGGAAATTATGCCCACGTTCATTTTCTTGAGTACCGCAACTTCATCCACATCCAGGCCGTACAGCAGGGCCATGCTTTGGGGAGATATCCTCTGGTATTTGTCAAGTATCACATCCCCTTCCCGGTAATCGGTACCTGCCCGTAACACATGGGTCCATGGAGGAACAACGGGACCTGTCAGTATATCTCCGGAGACCTGTGTATCCTCAAATTTTACTACGGCATTGGCTCCGTCCGGAAGAAAAGCACCCGTGGCTACGGCCGCTGCCATTCCAGGTCCAATGTGTACACCTTTTTCATCTCCCGCATATACCCGCTCGTTGACCTGCAGGGGATACCCGTGGTCGGTATGAACGGCATAACCGTCCATGGTTGCAATATCATATTCCGGAGATATCCTTGTAGCCACTACTGATTCGGCAAGTTCCCGACCCAATGCTTCATTCAGGGTGACCGGTTCATGTTCCCTGTAATAATAATACCTGGATTTCAGGTCGGTCACGGCATTTACTGCTTTTTTGACAGATATCATTTCCATGAAATTCACCCGATTAACAAAAATGATTGTTTTTGTGTGTAATATTAATAATTTTGCTTAACATATAAATATTATGGGGTGAAATTATTGACTGTATGGTTAATACGACCAACCTTACCGACAGGCAGATAGAGGTGCTCAAAATGAGGGCAGGTGGGATAACCCAGAGCCAGGTCGCCCTACAACTGGGTACCACCAAAGCGAATATCAGTATTATTGAAGCCCAGGCCAGGAATAATATAACCCGCGCAAAGAACACGGTGGAACTTGTCAAGATCATCAATGCCCCCATCTGGATAAAAGTGGTGCCAGGGACAGATATCTACGAGATCCCTGGCATGATATTCAATGAGGCAGATATACATAATATCTGGATCCCAAAGGGAGGTCCATCCCTGCTTTCACTTATTGAAGAAAAAGCCCAGAACAAACTTCGGGAACGCAGGGTATTGCATGCTATTGAAATTGGCATAACCAACGAAGGTGACATTCTGGTACAATGATGTTCCATGAATGGTCCATTTCCCACACGAGGGGTTAATCCGATATACTCAGGTTGATTTATCGGAGTCTGTCTAAAAAAATCACTTTCGATTTATTTAATTACTACTTTAAAAATAGTCTATGCAGCCATAGATTTTTCAATGCAAAGAAAAATTAGACAATCAATTACGAAAAAACCTGAGGATATAGTATGAACATTTCGAGACGGTCATTTTTAAAAGTAGTTGGCGCTTCAACTGCCGGTGTCGCTGCAGGAATTACAACACACCCAATGTTGACAACTCTTGCTGAAACTGATACCACAAATTCTACGAACCTCCTTTCAGGAGGAGGATGGAAAGCCACTACCTGTCAGGGCTGTACGTCATGGTGTGCCAAACAGGTATATGTGGAGAACGGACGGGCCATCAAGGTCAGGGGGAATCCCAACTCTAAAGTGAACGGTGCCGCCAGCTGTCCAAGGGCACATCTTGGATTGCAGCAGGTCTATGATCCCGACAGGACAAAGACCCCTATGAAACGTACCAATCCAGTGAAAGGCAGGAATGAAGACCCAAAGTTCATACCCATATCCTGGGATGAAGCACTGGATACCATAGCTGATAAATTAATAGAACTCAGGCAGAACAATGAATCCCACAAGTACCTGCTCCTGAGAGGACGTTACTCTTTTATGGCTGATATCCTTTACAGCCGGACGACCAAAATAATCGGGTCTCCCAATAACATATCCCACAGTTCTATTTGTGCCGAAGCTGAGAAGTTCGGCCCCTATTATACAGAAGGTGAATGGGATTACCGGCAATATGATGTGGAAAACACCCGTTACATACTCCTGTGGGGAGCTGACCCGATAGCTACCAACAGGCAGGTTTCCTATTATCTGAGCGTATGGGGAGAGATCCTTGACAGAGCTCAGGTGGCCGTTGTAGACCCGCGGTTATCAGCGACTGCCACAAAAGCTGATGAATGGGTGCCCGTCAAACCTGGGCAGGACGGAGCACTGGCAGTTGCTATAGCACACGTGATACTGACCGAAGGATTATGGAGCCGTGAATTCGTTGGTGATTTCACCGATGGCACCAACAGGTTCGCAGCTGGCCAGGAGGTCAATGAGGAAGACTTTGAGGAAGTACACACCTACGGGATAGTAACATGGTGGAACAGGGAACTCAAGGACAGGACACCTGCATGGGCATCTGAAAAGACCGGGCTCCCTGAAGACCAGATACGACGGGTAGCACTGGACTTTGGAAGAGCTGCCCCCTTTGCCATTTCATGGGTCGGCGGAGGTCCGGTAATGCAGACCAGAGGTGCTTATGCAAGTATGGCCTGCCATGCTTTGAACGCTCTTGTCGGTTCGGTGGACAACCATGGCGGGACCATGAAAGCAAATAAAGCATATTATACCTCATTCCCGAGCGAAAAGGAGTTCCTTGATGATATTGCCCATGAAGGGTCTGGTAACAAAAAAATAGACCACCGGGGAACAAAGCAATTCCCTGCCCTGAAAGATGGAAAGTCAGGTGGCGGTGTGATGACCAATTATGTCGCTGATGCCATTATCAATGACGATCCCTATGACATCAAGGTAGTCATAGGATATATGAACAACTTCGTATTTTCCGCACCCCAGACAGAACGCTGGGTAAAGGCACTCTCCAAGATACCGTTCCTGGTGCACCTGACCACAAATGCATCCGAATTCTCATGGTTCGCAGATATCGTGCTGCCGGCATGTAACCATATGTTCGAGAAGTGGGGATATGTACCGGTCCATTCGAACGGGTATACCCATGTCACTTTGCTCCAGCCAGTTATCGAACCGCTCTGGGATGTGAAGATCGATGAGACAGAGATTCCCTGGCTGATCGCCGAGAAACTGGCAGAGAGGGGCTTTGACAACTTACTGAGGCATTTCAAGGAATACATAGACCCTGAGACCGGGAAAGCACCCACGAATGCAAAGGAATTCGCATTATATGCCTTGAAATATGCCACCCAGGACCTCTGGGACCCCGACAAATACAAAGGGGGAGACAGATTCAACGGATGGGAAGATTTCAGGTCGACCGGAGTGTGGAACTCAGACCCCTATTCATTCAAAAAGAGGTGGAGTGACATGAACACCAGCACAAAGAAGTTCGAGTTCTACAGTAAGACCCTTGAGAAAGCACTGACCGGACATGCTGAAAAACACAAGACCACCGTGGATGACATAATGGCTACCTGCAATTACCAGGCGAGAGGGGATATGGCATATATCCCCCATTATGAAGAACCATACATGATGGGAAGCGAAACTGAATTCCCGTTCGTCCTGGTGGACCACAAATCCAGGCTTAACCGGGAAGGAAGGTCTGCCAATTGTGAATGGTACCACGAGATAAAGGATGTGGACCCCGGTGATACCTCAAATGAGGATGTGGCCAAGATAAATCCGCTGGATGCACAAAAACTCGGCATTGGTACCGGCGATAAAATCCGGCTTGTATCTCCCACAGGCCAGCTGGAATGTACAGCAAAACTATGGGAGGGGACCAGACCCGGGACGGTCGCCAAATCCTATGGCCAGGGGCACTGGGCATACGGGAAAGTGGCATCCAGGGAGTTTGGTAAAAAACCTCTTGGTGGAAACAATAATGATATA
This sequence comes from ANME-2 cluster archaeon, assembly GCA_019429385.1. Lineage (NCBI taxonomy): Archaea > Methanobacteriati > Methanobacteriota > Methanomicrobia > Methanosarcinales > ANME-2 cluster archaeon. Next base: position 72,203 of record JAHYIS010000003.1, read on the forward strand.
ATCCCGGCCGAATACGATCGTTTGAGTGGTTCCTCTGCATTTTATGCAAATGCCAGGGTTAAGGTAGAGAAGGTGCAGGAGGTGGATTAAATGACAAGATATGCCATGGTAATAGATCTTCAACGGTGTGCCGGTTGCGGTGCATGTATCATCACCTGCAAGAACGAGAACAACCTTCCAAAGGGTATCACATGGTCCAGCAGGATCACCAGGACATCAGGTACGTTCCCGAACGTGAGATTTGATTATATCCCCACACTCTGCAATCATTGTGAGAAAGCACCCTGTGTGAAGACATGCCCCACAAAGGCAATGCACAAGAAAGAGGGAGATATCACCATGCATGATGCAAATAAATGTATCGGCTGCAAAGCATGCATGGCTGCATGTCCGTATGGTGTGATATACTTCAACTGGGAAGAACCCCACAAACAATGGAAGAACACTACAGCAACAATAGAAGGATGTACATCTTCTCCTGCAGAGGTCGTTTCGAAATCCGGAGGGAATACGTTACCCTACTATAATAAGGACCGAGCAGGTACCCTGCCCGGTATAAGGCCAAAGGGGATCGTGGAGAAATGTACCCTGTGCGACCACAGGATCGAGAAAGGGGAACTGCCCTATTGTGTGGAGGGATGTCCGGCCAATGCAAGGATAATCGGGGACCTGGACGATCCTAATAGTGAAGTGAGCCATCTTCTTGGTAAGTATGCTCCAACACGCCTGAGGGAGAACATAGGTACTGAACCAAAGGTGTTCTATATCAGGGATTTTAATCCGGCTGCATATTCAAAAACCAAAGGAGGTCTCTAAATGAAAATCACTAAGACCATGGAAGCTGCCTGGTTCGGATTGCTAATACTGGCTATACTGGCCGGTCTCTATACTGTTCTTAAAGCGTTCCAGGAAGGGCAGGTGATATATGGAGGTACTGATACACTGTTCTGGACCATTCCCCTGGCGGCTTACACATATTTTGCTTTGATAAGTACCGGTCTGGCATTCGTGGCATCTGCTTCAATAATATTCGGTGTGGAACGATATAAGCCATTAGTAAATCGTGCATTATTCGTGGCTATTGCCGCTTTTGGAGCAGGGATAATTGCGATCATTATGGAGCTCGGTTACCCGGGGAATATCATGAACTATATCACATCTCCTAATTTGACTTCTTCCATATGGTGGGAGACGGTTATGTTGAGTGTTTTCTTCATATTCCTGCTTGTGAATTTCTGGATGGTGCAAAAAGGTAAAAAAGCCATGGTTCCAGCTGTGGTTCTGTTCATATTTGCCATAGGTTCGTCATCTACCTTAGGTGGTTCATTCGGGCTTGTGGAGTCCAGACCTGCCTTCTTCGGTGAGTTCATGCCTGTATACTTCCTGTTTACCGCATTATTGGGTGGTATAGCAGGAATAGTATTTGTGACCCTTATCTACCACAATGTCACAAGTAAAACAATACCAGAAGAACAAAAGACACAAATGAATAAAGTAGGAAGGGATATGGCCATTGTTACCGGGTTCGTCCTGATCATTTTCATATCCAGGACCATCATTAAGATGTATTCCAATTCGACCGGGTTTGCAGGATTCGAGCATATTTTTACCCACTGGCCCTATTACTTTGAACTGGGACTGGGATTGCTCCTGCCAATATTGTTGATGGCAATTCCATCAGTCCGTGCTTCTGTTAAAGGTAAGGTTATAGCATCATTCCTTGTCCTTATTGGTATATTAGCAGGCAGGATATCCCTCCTGATGTCCGGACAGGTTAACCTGACCGGTTCTGTTCCGGTTGGGCTATCTGAAATACAGACATATTCACCAACCATTTGGGAATGGCTGGTTCTGATATTCGCTATGTCTACAATGCTTCTGATTTATACTCTGGGGGAGAAGTATTTAAATTTAGAGACAACGTAATAGGCGATAGCTCTTGGTAAGTATGGGGCCCGATACGGGTCCATACCTACCATTGATTGAGATTATGAGGAGTGAAAAATGAACGAAAACGATTTTTTAATTCATGAAAAGGCCAGAGGTGATGTGTATAGATTTCTTTCACAGTGCTACCGTGGGCCTGACCATGACCTTATTGAAAAAGTGAACGACCTGCAAAAAGCTGCAGATATCATTGACCCTGGCACGGGAAGTATCTTCCCAAGTATTGAAAAACTCAACGAATTACTGATAGACCACTCACAGCTGTTTGTCGGGCCTTTCAAATTGCAGGCCCCCCCCTATGGCTCCGTATACCTGGAAGGGGAGAGGAAGGTCATGGGCAACTCAACCCTGGATGCGATCAGAAGATACAAAGCAGCCGGACTGGATATCTCAGACGACCACAAAGAATCACCGGACCATATTACTGTTGAACTGGAATTTATGTATTACCTCATCCATAAAGAGTTGCAGGTAATCAAACAGGCCGATATAGAAGGTACCCTGGATAACCTGAATGTGCAGGTCCGGTTCCTTCAGGACCATCTTGGCGCATGGGTGCCTGGATTTTCAGATAATATCGAACAAAATACCGGCACCGGATTTTATAAGAACCTGGCCGGGTTCACAAGAGCTTTTATTGAAAAAGACATGGCCGACCTGAGAGAAACAATAGATGGACTTTCATCGTGATGTCTATTGAAAGATCACATTGCATAGGTACAGTGATGTATTGAACTTCCCCTGAAAAGGCTGTATGTCGGACAACTAACTATATATTGGTAATTTAATATATATCTGTCATGGAAATCCCGTGACCTTTTCAACCGGGATTTCTTAATGACCAGGCAGGTTTTATACACAATGGGAACCGGTATATTTGGATTTCTTAAAGTACTTGATGGGATATCTGATAAGGATCTGGTGAATATCGATATCAAAAAATGTATACGATATCTCAATAAGCATTCATCCTGTTCAAGATGTCAGGAAAATTGTCCTACCGGTGCGATAAGACTTGATGGGCAGGATATCAGGATCGATGGCTTCTTATGTACCGGCTGTGGAATTTGTTTGAATGTTTGCCCGAACCCGGTATTTTCACTTAAGGATATTGAACCGGGAACAGTAGTTAAAGCGGCAAAAGACAGTGAATTGATAACCATATGCTGCTCTGGAAAGGGCACATCCCTTCAGGTCCCTTGCCTTGGGTTCTTGAATGAGGCTGTCCTTCTTCAGATGGCTTCAATAAATAAGGAGGTGGTGCTGAACATGTCTGCATGCCAGATGTGTGATTATTCAACAGCACGTGAAATAATCCTCGGTCACATTGATGCGGCAAATTCAGTGCTCCAGTGTTTCCTGGTGAAACGTCAGATCAAAGTAAAGGATGACGACACTGCTATTAAACCTGAACATGAATCCTTTACACGGAAATTCATCACCCATTTCTCTGATCGAAAACCCTGTTACGGATACTCCAGGCAGTCAATGTTCATTGATGCATTGAAGACATTGGGCCCTGCCAGTCTGAAGGTCATGGACGCAGGGAATCTGCCATTTGGTACTATCGAGGTCAGGTCATCCTGTAATGGATGTGGGATATGTGTTGCCGTATGCCCCATGGATGCCATAACCATTGAAAAGAATGATGATTTCCTCTTGATGTTCAAACCTTTCCTGTGTACCGGTTGCGGTCTGTGCAGCCAGCTGTGCCCGGAAGGTTCCCTATGTCCCGGAACAGATATCGACCTTGATGTTCTGTTCAGGGAAAAAACGACCAAAGTCATACAGATAAAAAGAGTGAAATGTAAAGAGTGTGCAACGTTGTTTGTTCCGTCTTACGAACAGCTGCTATGTGCTTCCTGTAAAAAGAACAAAGATATTGAAGATTCTTTTTTTTCACACAAACAGCAATGATGAATACTTGATTTTGATACACTTCGATATTGGGTGGCTATCATAGCTATCATTTGGATTTATTGCGGTGCTTGATAAAAAAACCGTTGTTTATTTCAGGTTGAGAGAAGAGGAAGGAACAGAGCCAAAGGTATTTTACATCCGGAGCTTCAGCCATTCCGGACATGTGTGAAATGCCACAAGAGCAATCCTGATGGCGGGCCGGACCTGTGTCCAAGGATAAAGGTCACCCAAAAATATTCAAGGTATGGTCCGCTATCAGGAACGGTTGGCATAACATATGAATGAGGACCTGCAAAAGGGTCCATCTTTTTTTTATATTCCAGAATTCACATTGCAATTATCCAGGAATCTTTCATTGAACACTATATTTAAATCATTCTCGCCCTTAGTTGAATGTAACATATATGATCCGCACATTCATAGCCGTAGAACTCCCGCACGACATGACAGAGGCCATCCGAACGATCCAGCAGGAGATGGATTTCAAAGGTTTGAAACTGGTAGAGCCCGACCTGGTGCACCTGACTATGAAATTCCTGGGTGACATACCGGAATCACAGGTGGAACCCATTTCCCAGGCCCTTGCCGGTATTGACTGCCCCCCGTTCCCTGCCATGATCGCAGGGGTTGGCGTGTTCCCCAAGCCTGCATACATGAAAGTGATATGGCTGGGTGCACGGGGTGAGTTCGAACATTTGCATGGGGAAGTGGAGCGTACCCTCAAAGAGTTCAGGTTCAAGAAGGACCGCGGGAAATTCACGGCTCATGCCACCCTGGCCCGGGTCAGGCATCTGGATGAGCCAACTAAGGAACATCTGGCACAGGTACTGACCGGGTTGCAGGATGTGGACCTGGGCGAGTTCACGGTCGAACACATCACAGTTAAAAAGAGCACACTAACGCCCAGGGGACCCATATACGAAACCCTGAAGAAAATCCCACTATAACAATACAAACATGACTAAAAACAACATATTGACAGAGATCCTGGGCAGAATAAAACCCACTGCGCATGAACAGCAAAGGATGCACAAAGTTGCAGACCAGATCATATCACTGGTTGACCAGGCGGCCGCTGGTTCGGGCTTACCTGATGTTTCAGGTGCGCTTGTAGGTTCTGCTGCAAGGGGAACCTGGATATCGGGTGAACATGACCTGGATATTTTCATCATGTTCCCTGAGGAAACATCCAGAGAAGAACTGAAAACCATGGGACTGAGAATTGCCAGGCAGGTGGCGTCCAATGCTGTTCGGTTTGAAGAACGTTATGCAGAGCATCCATACATTCATGCATATTTTGGCGATTTTGAGGTGGACCTTGTACCCTGCTTCAGGGTCGGGAGTGCAGCGCACATAAAATCCGCAGTTGACAGGACACCTTTCCATAATCTGTTCATTCTTGAAAGGATAAAGGGACTGGAAGATGAGGTGCTGTTGCTCAAACAGTTCATGAAAGGCGCAGGTGTGTACGGTTCAGACCTCAGGACCGGCGGGTTCTCGGGATACCTCGCAGAATTACTCATCATCCATTACGGTACGTTCGCCGGTGTACTTGAAGCTGCAGATAGCTGGAAACCCGGCATTACCATAGACATTATGGAACATGGGGACAGGAAGCATACTGACCCGCTGGTTATGGTGGACCCCACCGATCCGGGCAGGAATGTCGCAGCGGCACTGACACTGGACAGGTTTGCAGGGTTCATTGACAGGGCACGGCAATACCTGGTTCCTTCTGTAATTGAACCGCTGGAACAGTTCCTTCCTGGAATGTTGGAACAATTCTTTCCCTCTCAGGAAACACCCATGAGTGATGTGGAATTCGACTTCATTACCGGTACACGCGGGACATCCCTGGTGGCCGTGGTCTTTGACAGGCCAGATGTGGTTGAGGACGTGCTCTATCCCCAGCTGTTCATGCTGCACGGCAGTATTACAGAACTGCTGTCACGGTATGGATTCCAGGTCCTGAACAGTGATGTATGGGCTGGTGACGGGGAAGCGGCTGTAGTGCTGGAAATGGAAGTGCAGCAACTACCACCCGTAAAAAAACACCTGGGACCACCTGTCTGGGAAAAGTCCCATGCCGGAAGCTTCAAACTGAAGTACCTGCAAAATAAGGGTTTATCAGAGGTATATATCGAGAAAGGCAGGTATGTTGTGGATGTGCATCGAAAATACACGGATGTAGCCGAACTTTTACGCAATGAGCTCCATACATGCCGGTTGGGTAAACACGTGGGCAAGAATATACAAACGGGCTTCAAAGTGTTGCAGGGCAGGGAGTTACTGGAAATCGATTCTCAAAGGTTCAGGGAATTCCTTACAGGGTTTTTCCACCTGAATGCAGGTCAATAACTTTCTCTACGAGATGGCGTGTAGAGGCTGATACGTCTCTCATTTCAGTGACTTCTCCCATCTCCGGAACATCACCCATTTCACCAAGAAGGGCCCTGAATATCATGACCACCGAATCTGACAGTGCACCATAATCATACCCCCCTTCCAGTGCAAGTACCAGTTTCCCGCTACAAAGTTCTTCTGCAAGCAAACGAACCACCCCGGTCATCTGTCCAAAACCTGCAGAGGTCAGGTTCATGCCTGCCAGGGGGTCGTTCCTGTGCCCGTCCTGCCCTGCACTCACCAGAATGATGTCTGGCCTGAATTTACGGGCGGCAGGTGCCAGAATCTCATTGAACACATACAGATAATCAGCATCGTTGGCACCCCCGGGCAACGGTACATTGATAGTATATCCTCTGCCCTCCCCCACTCCAATCTCATCCACCCTTCCCGTACCCGGATAATGGGGGTACTGGTGAATGGAAAAATAGAGCACCGAACTGTCCTTGTAGAATGCCCGCTGGGTGCCGTTGCCGTGATGCACGTCCCAGTCAACGATTAGTACCTTTCCCAACCCTTTTTGTTGCGCATACCTGGCCGCTATTGCCACATTGTTGAACAGGCAAAAACCCATACTCCTGTCCGGCTCGGCGTGATGGCCAGGAGGGCGCACCAGGGCAAATACACTGTCCATCCCATCCAGGACCGCATCCACTCCCACTATAACACCGCCGGCAGCCAGCAAAGCAACCTCATACGAGCGAATACTGGTCGGTGTATCCCTGTCCAGGGCCATTTTCTTCGATGAAAAGTCCCTCACGATACGAATATGGTCAGAAGTATGTACCAGTTGTAATTGTTCAATGGAAGCATGAACCGGTTTTACAGGACTTAGCAGGTCAATAAGATGAGAATCGCCCAGGCGATTCATAATGGCCTTCAAACGCCCGGCATTTTCCGGATGCATGCCTGTATCATGCTCCAGGTAATCCTTAGAATATACAATTCCCACCTGCATGCAAGTACAAACAGCAGGATACGTAATAAATGTTACAAATCAGAGTCGGGTCAGGTCAATAAAACCTGCAAGGTTAACGACACCTATTGCGCCGACGACCTCTCCATTGCTGTCCTTGATCGGAGAAACGACGACAGGAACATCCTTATACGGACCTTTGTCTGCAAATCCGTGTATGGTCTTGCCTTCCTCCATTGCTCTCTCAAGGTAAGCCCCAGTGTAATTATAATCAAGAACCTTATTATTCTCTATCCTGATGCCTTTTTTATTCTTGCTTCTCATGGTAATAGGCAGTCCGACAGCAGAAAATATGGCCATAGCTATCGGTTCTAACTCCTGCGCCGTAGAATCCCTGGTAATTGCTATTCCGACCATTTTTTTACACCACGTTCCAGATGAAATAAACTATACTTAAAGGCTCCGAATCATCCGCGCATTTTTTCAAGGTCCATAGTACACCCGGCACCCTGTCCGATTCCCTCATCCACCCTGACATGCAGGCCGGTAATATTACCCGTAGACCCATTCTCCATAATTCCCACTGATAGTTCATGTAAGAAATACTTACAGAGGTCTTCAGCGCTGACTGAATGTATTGGCAGCAGCAATACATCATCCTGAGGCAGGACATAGTGTTTACAGCTTTTTACGATCTCCACGGTATAATGTCCGTTCTCTTCAGTTATCTTCAACCGCGGGTCATCTTTTGCAACCAGTACCCTGTGGTCAAGCCGGTCACAGATATCCTTGACAATATCTTTGAGTACCATGAAATCAATTATGAACTCCCCTGCCTGGGTTCCTTCAACACGCACGCTAACCGCATATGTATGACCGTGCAACCGCCCGCATTTCGGATGGTCAGGTATCAGATGACTGGCAGAAAATCTGAGCTTTGCCATCCAGCCATCAAGTTCAATAAACAATTTCGTATCACCAGGGAGAGGTTTAAGGGTTTCCATACCAATAAACTCTTTGTATGGCCCGAAACCAGAAAGACTATTTCTACCACAAAGCAAAGAACGAGGGGTATCGTTCCAGAGCTTCTTATAAACTGGACCAGATCAATAAAAAGCACAACGTCATCAAAGCCGGAGATTCGGTAGTGGACCTGGGCGCTGCTCCGGGGGGCTGGCTGCAAATGGCAAAAGAACTGTCTGGCGGAAGGGTTGTTGGTGTGGATCTGCAAAAGATAAAGCCCATTGATGGTGTGGAGACCATTAAAGGTGACATCACTCGAGACACTACACTTAATAAGATCGAGGAGATCATTGGCGAGCACGGGGCCGATGTGGTGATATGCGATGCGGCACCTAACCTGACCGGCAGCTGGGACCTTGACCATGGCCGCTCCATTGCCCTAAGTGAATCTGCATTAGCAATTGCAAAAAAGCTATTAAGACCGGGAGGCAACTTTGTGGTCAAGGTGTTCCAGGGAGATATGTTCAAAGATTTCCTGGATGAAGCGAAGGAGAATTTCGTGTATTTACGCTCATTTACGCCCCGAGCCTCACGCAAAGAAAGCGCTGAGATATATGTGATAGGAAAGAAGTTCCTGTCAACTTTGATCAAGAAGGGCCAGGAATATGATGTGGATATCCTGGAAATCGGTGACCAGGGGGATGGCATTACCAGGGTCGGAGATTTTGTGGTATTTGTACCGGATACGAAGCTGGGACAGCACATCAGGGTACGGATCACTGATGTGAAACCGAATTTTGCTTTTGCAGACATTATAGAAATAGGGTGACCAAAAAATCTCACAATTATTATTATCATGACAAAAGTTTAATTTCTATCAGGTACATTTAATACTATATGTCACTTCCTACATTCTGCCCAAAAACAGGTTCTGGTTCGTGTATCGGTGATAGATGCCCTGTGTATGTCACGGACTGGCGGTCCAAAGATGAATACTGCAATGTGGGTTATTATCCGGACCACGAACGCTCTTCCCAGGGCGAACCAGTAGTAGATAATTATGCATCTGCCTTTAAAGTAAATATGAAGCACAAAAGTGATGTTCATACCCGGTTGGACCTGAATTCGATGTTGCACGGATTGCAGGAATGTGAGGAAAATGCAGCCAATCCAGAGGTTGAAGTCGCAAAACCAAAAAATAAAGTACACAGAACAATGAACCTTATGAACCTGGGTGATTTGTCAGATGACTATGAAGCTCAATTTTGGGCGTAAAAGTATTGGTAGAGCGCTATAATGTGATTACTTATTATTATCGATACCAGTCCTAACAGGTCTACCCTTCCTTTTTCATTGCCATGGATATCAGTTCTGCCAGGTCCATCACAGTAATCCCGGCATCGGATAGGTTCCTGAAACATAAAGGGCATGACGTAACCACATAGTCAACACCGCCGGGAATATTATTCGTCAGTTCTTCTGTAATAAAGCCAGAGAGTTCCGGATATCCCAATCTGACACCACCCCCGCCACCGCAGCAACTGGCATTCTCCTTTGAAGCTTTCATCTCAACAAGGGTGCAGACCTTTTCAATAACGTTTCTTGGAGCATCATATATCCCGTATGTCCTGCCCAGGTGACACGGGTCATGATAGGTTACCGAGATGTCACATTGACCCAGAGATAGCTCATCAAGCCTGTCATCCAAAAACTCTGAAAAGTGCAGAACATCAAAGGCCTGGTATTGTTCCCTGAACATCGAATAACAGCCGGCACAACCAACAATTATCGTATGTGCACCTGCTTCCCTGAACAACCGGGAATTATGTTCGATCACACCTGACGCGTCCAGTCCCATCCTGAACAGTGGTGAACCACAGCACTGCTCATTCTCCAGGAATCCAACCCCGAACGTTTCCAGGATCCTGTATGTCGCCGTTGCCGTAGATGGATACCTGTATGAAGCCAGGCAGCCTGCAAAATATACATACCCGGAATCGCCGGGAACCCGGGGTGCGGTCATCCATGCGGTCCTTGCTGATTCATCGCCCAGCGAGTTTCCCGTGTTCCTGATACGCTCCTGCATTTCCAGCTGGTGAGGTGTTGCATGGCCCAAACCTACCAGTTTACGCCGTGCTGCCCTGGTCACCTGCTGCGGATTTGCCCCAGAGGGACATACAGTCACACATTGCTGGCAGGTAGTGCATGTCAATATACTCGTTACCATTCCCGCTGATGGTTCAAGCCCTGAAGCCATTCCCATTGCCATGTGCATCCTCCCCCTGGCTCCGGAAGATTCCCAACCTTGCACCTGCTGCGTAGGACATACCGTACGGCAGCGGCCGCATCGCACACATTTGACAATTTCTCCCAGGTATTCCCTCATTCCAGGCCCACCTTCAGGGGATTCATAATATTATGAGGGTCAAGTGCCTTTTTTATGGAGTCCATAACATCCATTGCACCACCGTGCTCCTGGTTCATGTATATCCCGCGGGCACCTCCTATACCGTGTTCTCCCGACACGGTGCCATTGAGCCGCAGAGCCGCACGATGGATGTCGTCGGCCGTCTTCTTCAGCACTTCCCACTGCTCTTTATCAAGTGTATCAATAGCCATCCCCGTGTGCAGGTTGCCGTCCCCGGCATGGCCGTATGTCATTATGGTAAGACCATGCCTGTCTGAAATGCTGCGTATCTCCCTGAGCATCTCAGGAATTGCGGACAATGGGACCGCCACATCTTCACCGATATAGACCCGGGTCTTGCCAGGACTCAGCCGCGTAACCGCAGCACCTGCCAGGCGGCGGGCAGCCCACAGTTCCTTCATCTCCGGTTCGGAATATGCAATGGTAACATCAAAAGCTCCAAGTTCGCGGCAACAACCAGCCACCCTGGCCGCGCCGGATTCAACACTGCAAGGGGCACCGTCCACTTCGATAAGCAACAGAGCTTCACATTCAGGGATACACAGGTTTGTATCATACGTATTGACTGCCAGGATGGTGGTACGGTCCATCAGTTCGCATGCAGATGGCATGATACCCTTCTCCATTATGGCTGGCACGGTACGGCCGGCAGCTTCCAGGTCATTGAAATGGGCCAGCACTGCCGCACGGGCCTCAGGTAATGGGTGTATCTTCAACCTGGCCCTGGTGATGATACCCAGCGTGCCTTCCGAACCTACCATCAGGGCGGTGAGGTCATATCCGGATGCGGATTTCATCACCTTGCCACCGGTCAGGATGACTGCCCCGTCCGGCATGACCACTTCAAGGTCCAGCACGTAATCAGTGACTGTACCATATTTTACTGAGCGCATGCCGCTGCCCCTGTTGGCTATCAGCCCGCCCAGGGTGCACATTTCGCTGCTGCCCGGGTCAGGGGGGAAAAAGAAACCGTGGGTTTCAAGTGCACGGTTCAGGTCAGCGTGGATGAGTCCCGGCTCAATTAGTACCTGCAGGTTCGGGATATCGATCTCAAGTATCCTGTTCATCCGGCCCATGTCCAATACGATGCCGCCGCACAGTGGTACTGCTCCACCTGCCAGGCCGGTACCCGCGCCCCTTGCAATAACAGGAATGCGGTGTTTTTGGGCCAGTTTTACAATTTCTGAAACTTCGGCAGTTGTGCTGGGCATGACCACATAATCCGGGGTACCCTTAATGTACGAAGCGTCAGAGGAATAACAATACAATTCTGCCGGGTCATTGGAAACGCGGGATGAGGTGACAATGTCCTGAAGCCTGGTGAAGATGTCCATGATACTTTTCCTTTTTTGCCATCGTGGGTACAGTAGTATTGAGTACAAATTTGATATATGTTTGGCAATCCGGACCTGAATCAATAATCATAAAAACCATCAGGATGTTTAGAGACCTATTATGACAATGCTCTCAAAACAGGAACTAACGGCCGCAATGAACACCCGGCCACCACTGGTGGAACAGATGATAGACCCCAGTATACAGACCCAGCCTAACGGTCTTGAGCTGACCCTGCAAAGTGTCCACAGTTTACAGGGCCCGGGGTCTGTTGCTTTTGATAACAGTGAACGTATCCTGCCTGGTACCAATCTTCTTGATTTTGATGTGGATGGGTGGCTTCACCTTGACCCTGGCATCTACAAGGTCATCTATAACGAAGTTGTGAACATCCCGGAAGGACTGGCTGCCATTGCCAGGGCACGGTCCAGCCTGCTGCGCTGTGGTGTGGCCCTGGAGACCGCTGTATGGGATGCCGGATACAGCGGGCGCAGCGAGAGCTTACTGGTAGTGCATAATCCTGATGGTTTCAGGCTTAAGCGTAATGCCAGGGTGGTGCAGCTAATCTTTTTCAAACTCAGCAGTGATGTAAGCGAAGGCTACAGCGGTATCTACCAGAATGAAAATAAATAGAACAAGAATCGGGAAAATTGTCCTATAAAGGAATGATGTGAAAAAAAAGAGAACAGGGGTCAAAGAAAAGGTCCGGTTAAGGCCTATTTCTCATGACCAGTCCTGCTGTTAAGAGTACCATTAAACTGAACAATACCCCGATGGAAGGTGACCCGTATTCGGGGATATCCCTCTGGCCACCATTTCCTGTATTCCTTGAGCTTGACGGTACTTCGGTCTTGATGATATAGGCATTTCCACCGGTTCCAAAAGACTTGGTCTGTCCTGCCAGTATAAATCCTCCATCAGAGGTCTGGGCTACCGAATAGCCATAATCGTCATTCTCTCCGCCAAAGACCTGGCTCCACTGCTCATTTCCATCACTGTCCAGCTTCAGGAGATACACGTCATTTGCTCCATATGTGTACTGGTTGGTCTTACCGACAATGATATAACCTCCGTCCCTGGTGTTCTGGATAGACCGGGACTCTTCGATGGTATCACTTGCTCCAAAGAACTTCTCCCAGACTTTTTTACCCTCAAGGTCAAGCTTGATGACATATACATCAGAATTAGCCAGCACATTTTTTGATTTGGAATGCCCGGTTACAACATACCCGTCCCTTTGCTGGACAATTGAATATGCCTGGTCGTCATTGTTACCGCCAAAACTGGATGTCCATTTCACATTGCCATTGGAATCTGTTTTTATGACATACACATCATAACTTCCATCCCCGTTCGACCGGGTATATCCTGCAATGACATATCCATTATCCGACGTCTGACGGATGTCATAAGCGCCGTCCTCCAGCCCGCCGCCAATGCTTTTGTCCCATTGTTTGTTTCCGCTGGAGTCGAGTTTGATAATATATACATTACCGTCAATGATGTTCAACCATGATTGTCCGGCCGCAATATAACCGCCATCAGAGGTCTGGATTATGGACTCGCATATATCGGTCTGTCTGCTGCCATAATGCTTATCCCACTGGAGATTCCCGGAAGAATCCAGTTTCAGAATATAGTAATCAATAACTCCTACATCGAAGGAACGTGTACCTCCTCCTATAATATAACCACCGTCCGAAGTCTGCCGGATGGATTTGGCAAAGTCTATTTTCGGTCCTCCGTAGTTATGCTCCCATACCACATCACCCGATGAGCTAAGCTTAACCACGTAAACATCTTCAGTGTTACTCATACGTTTCGTCATACCGGCAGCAACATACCCGCCGTCTGAGGTCTGTACAACGTCATAAAAAATCTCTTCCCGGTTTCCGCCCAGGTCTGCTGCCCAGTCAGCCCTGGGTGCTGTATCCGCAGATACAGCCAGCGGTGTGAGCAATAATAGTGCAAAAAAGAGAGCACTCATCATTTTATATCTCATAATGTTTTTCACCAGTATATGATTTATACGAACCACTATTAATAATCTTTTACAGATTGACGTGAAATTACTTTAAACGCTCAATAATTCGCTGTTTCTTGTCAATAGCTATCCGGGCAGCTTCATCGACCCTGTCACACATGACCTTGAAGTCCAATGGCTCCGCCTCACCAACCAGTTTTTTTATGGGGGTATAGGCAGATTCCCTGAACCTTGGAGAAAAGTCCACGGTCCTGCCGTCAATCTCAAGTTTTGCACCGCTGCCATGCCCAACCCTGCCGATCATATCTGCTGCAATACCTTTTGAACCAAGCACGGAAAGGATGGCATCAGCAGCATCAGCAGGAGCAATTATCAAGAGCGCATCAAGGGATACTCCCAGGTAATCGATCTCAAGTTCTTCGAGCATTGACAGAACCGAAGGATTCACCAGCGGTCGGATACGCTCTTCCCGGAACACCAGTTCTACACCCGCGGTCCTTGAGATCTCCTTAGCATCGCCGCGTACTCCACCGTTGGTCACATCCGTCATGGCATGGATGCGTTCCAGCAGTCCTGCATCCATAATAGCTTCACAGGCCTCTATGAATTTGAGATTAATGGTCTCATCGACAATCTCATGTTTACCATAATAGAGAGCCGTGGTCGAGATAGTGCCGCCGCCTGCCCCTTCAGTCATAAGTATAACGTCACCTGGTTCGGCCAGTATCCTTGCAGAGACGGTCCCGGTGATACCGACTGCGCCCACACCGCCGGTCATACGCTCACCAATGACCATATCCCCCCCTATGCGCAGGGTACTGCCTGTTATAAGAGGTACACCGGTCAGTTCTGAAACGGTTGTTATACCTGCAATGTGGTCGAATATCTTGCCCACATCCCCGTCATCGGCAACATGGATGTCGGACAGCATAGCCAGCGGCCTGGCCCCCATTGCATAGATATCACGAAGCGCAGCCCTTGCCACATGGAAACCAGCCAGGAATGGGTAATCGCTGAGCCTGCTATGGATACCGTCCACCGTCACCACCAGATACTCACCGTTGCCGGTCCTGACCACTCCCGAATCGTCCAGGTGCGATGTATCCACTTCCGCCGATGTTTTGCCTATCACCCGTGCTATCTGCTCGTGGGTATAGAAATCGCCCATTCCCCGGCTGCCAACACCAAATTGCCCCATGGTAATGCCTGAGGTGACCGGTTCAAAAATATCTCCTTTCGGTTCCAGGGTGGCGCTGGCTTCCACCATAACTGCATGGGCTAATTCTTGTGCATGCTGTTCGGTAACATTCCCGCCCTTGATCTCACGTATGCGACGGGCAAGTCTTTCCTCTATCTGCCCCTCACTCTCACCCGATAACAAAGCGCGTTTAGCATAACCTTCAATGTCCATGTCCAGAGGGATGCATATATTGATTATTAAAGGTTCTTAAAATCGTACTATGGTATTACCCGGTATTACCACACCAGAGAAATACTTTTCAGTTCCCTGCTGCGATCCAGCTCTTTCAATATCACTCGCACTTCCTGGTCAGTGATGTTACCTGCCCTCTGGCTCATGCGGACCACCTGGCTCACCTCGATCCGACCGGTGTGGCTGAGCAATTTGACAATACGCAGTACTGTATTTTTCTGCCATTCATGCTCTCTTGTCTGGTACGTACGTATGGAGCGAAGGAAATCTATCTTCCGGAATTCGGGCCAGTACGGTGCACAGAAATAAGCTGCACATTCGCTGCCATTGGCCTGCCAGGGCAGGAAATTGGACATTCTCTCATCACCGCCGGTCCTGATTATCAGGTCAACGTCAGGCACTGCCAGGCCGGGAGATGGATAGAGATGGGATGAAATTACCTCTTCATTAATATCTGATACTGTCATTTCACCGCTGGAGATCTTGCCGGCGAGGGTCTGTGCGGTATCCACGATTTCCTGGCGGCCTCCGTAAGCCATGGCAATATTCAGGTACAGGTTGCTATAATTCCTGGTCATGTCCTCTGCACATATCCCTGTCTGCTTAAGAGCTTCAGGCAGCAGGTCGATATTCCCCAGCATCCTGACCCGCATACCTCTCCTATGAGTACGCTCATCATCCATTAATTCCTCCAGCTTTAAGCCCATAAGTTCAAACAGTTTCTGCTTTTCATCCTCTGAACGGTTCAGGTTCTCGGTAGAGAATGCATAGACGGTTAATTGTTTCACGCCCAGTTCATAGCACCAGTCAAGTACTCTTTCAGTGGTATTCGCACCCTTGATATGACCCTGCCAGGTGCTCATTTTCAACTTACGGGCATACCTGCGGTTCCCGTCCATGATAATTGCAATATGTTCTGGTACCCTGAACTCCTTAATCTCATGGGTGAGCAAATATTCATACCCTGAATAAAGGAACATATCAACGCTTCTTTTAACCACGCCTAAAGCACTTTGCATACCAGTAATCATAGAGATTCAATATACAAATAGTTATTTGATTAAAATGATAGATTAATATGATTTGAATGTTTTAAATATGCTGTTGTATCAGTGGTTATGAATTATATATATGGAACATCAATAAGAAAGGTAACTAATAAACCCGGGTTTTTAAAACATGACTGCAAACTTTCTCTGGATATCACTGGTCTTTTTCACCATTGCGTCTGTGCTCCCTCATAAATTCAAGCTGCAACGAATGCCTGTCGGTGCTATCGGATGGATATTCTTTGCACTTTATTGGGCATTACAGCCTATCTATTACCTGAAAGAAGGCGACATTTCAATGGTACTGCTGATGTTGGTGGTGGCGTTTTTTTGCCTCATAATTGCACACCTGATGATAGGTACTTATGTAATGACAAAAAAAGGCATACCACTGGATAATCCAATCGACAGACCAAAGACATTACTGGCTGTTACCACGGTCACTGCCATAGGGTGTCTGTTCTATTTCCCTTTTGCTCAAATTGAATCTTTGAATCATTTAATCATAAGTACGGTTACCTCGCAGACGTTCTGGCTTTCACAGCAGGTGGGATTCCCTGTGGAAAGGGCGGATTGGAATATGATCCGGCTCGGAATATACCGGGTCGAGATAATACTGGCATGTACTGCTATCGAAAGTATCGCCCTGTTCTTCGGCCTCATATTAGGGACAAGAGCAGAAGCCAAGAAGGTTTTGCTGGCATTACTGGCATCCATTCCTGTAATTTATATCCTCAATGTTATCAGGAACACATTCGTGATAGGAGCTTACGGGTATGAATGGTTCGGGAGCGGGCCCATGATAGTGAACCTGTTTGGCCATGAATATTTCCTGCATGATTCGGCCAGCTTCTACATAAGCCACCACCTGATAGCCAAAGGCGGGTCAGGTATAGCATTGTTCTTCATTGCCTATGCAGTATTGAAAACTCTCCCCGAACTACTGGACCTCATCGAGGAAATCTGGCAACTGGTAAAGGTTGACTTGAACCACCTCAGGGGTGGGTAGGGATTCTTGCCCGCAATACCGGGACACTGATCACGGGATTGTTCGTCACTGCCCTTGTCCTGGCACTGGCAGCCCTTATATTATCTTCGACCTTGCTGGCCAGGGAATCGGCGCTGGTATTTCTCCTGGATTTTTTCTTTATCTGGTTCTTCAGGGACCCGGAGCGCATACCCGGAGGAGATGATACTGATGTCGTGTCGCCTGCTGACGGTAGAGTGGTAGATATCCGGGGAACTACGGTATGCATTTTCATGAACATACACAACGTGCATGTGAACCGGGCTCCCTTGAGCGGGAAGATAGTGGCAATGAAGCACACGGATGGTGGATACCTGCCTGCCTTCTGTAAGGATTCACATCGCAACGAGCGTAATTCAACATGCATAGAGTCGGATTTTGGACTGGTCAAAATGGTCCAGATCGCTGGTACGGTTACCAGAAGGATTGATTCCTATTTCAACGTGGGCGACACGGTGGTCAGGGGCGAGCGTATCGGTATGATACGATTCGGTAGCCGTGTGGATGTGACACCTCCACCAGGGTACAAACTTATGGTCAGAAAGGGGCAAAGAGTACGGGCAGCAGAAACGATTATTGCCAGTAAGATAGACTTTGATGAAAGGGAGGCAGACTGCATCCATGCATCAGAATAATGAAAATCCCAGTATTTACAAATTGATACGACTTCCTGACCTGGTGACATTGTTAAATGCGCTGCTCGGCCTGACTGCTATCCTGATGGTAGTCCAGTCACCCTCCAATGTCCTGCACGCTTCCATTCTCATTGTACTTGCGGTGATTGCCGACGGAGCTGATGGTGCAATTGCCAGGAGACTGGAATACGGGGTGCTGGGGGAGCACCTGGACTCGCTGGCCGACGTGATATCCTTTGGAATGGCACCTGTTGTGATCGCCTTCGCACTACTGGCACCCCAGTACCATTACCCAGTATGCATTATAGGGGGTGCATTCCTTGCCAGTGGTATCCTGAGACTGGCCAGGTTTGGTGTTATTGACCAGAAAGGCGGGTTTATCGGCATGCCTATCACCACATCCGGCCTGATGGTCTCCCTGTATGTGCTGGCTTTCAGTAGCGGAGAAGGACCATTGTTCTCGTACGGTCTGCTGGCTACCATGCTGCTTTTATCGGTATTGATGGTAAGCCGGATACGATATCCAAAGGTCAGGGATGCCCGCCTCATTGGAGTGATGACTGTCCTGCTGATACTGATGGTAATGTCTTTCTATCTGGGCAGTGCGCCCGGGCTTATGGTTACGGCCCGGGCAAATCTTGTGTTGATAGGGGTGTATATCCTGTCTCCGTTATTGAATTTTAGGAAAAACCGGTGATAATGGCTGTTTGTATCTGAAAATTGTGGATTATTTCATTTCCGCGGTATAAGAATTCAGGAATGTCAATAGCGGTTAAGAAATCCCCTTTTCCGGTGGTTTAAAATTCCAACCCGACAATCCTCATCAGCCCCCTCTCCTCATCAACCAAACTAATTTATCCCCGGGACATATATGCCTTGATATGGACCCTTCACTCTTCCCCTTTGACCTCTCCACCCCCTCGCTACTGCGTGTCCAGGACCTGGTCAGGCAGCGGGCTGTCCTCTATGATGACCATGCCACACCCCGGCTCATAGCAGGTGTGGACCAGGCATTCATGCAAGATACCATCATCTCAGGCATTGTGGTGGTTGACTACGGATCCTGTGAGGTGGTCGAGGAGGTATACCACAGGGCACATGTGGAATATCCCTACATCCCCACATTTCTTTCATTCAGGGAAGGGCCTGCCATTGTTTCAGCCTTCGGGAAACTGCACCATATGCCTGATATCCTGATGGTGGATGGCTGCGGTATCAACCACCCGCGCAGTGCAGGTCTGGCCACTCATGTTGGCGTGGCGCTGGATATACCTACGATAGGAGTGGCCAAGAATATACTGTGCGGGATTGGGGATGAACCTGTGGAACTGGGTGATGTGAGCCCGCTGGTCTTTGAAAACAGGCAGGTGGGGTGGCTTATCAAGTCATGCAGCAGGTGCAGACCCATCGTGGTGGCGCCCGGGAACAGGGTAAGCATGGACGGGACGCTGGATATCACGAAACACATGCTGCGCGGGCACAAACTGCCCGAACCCTGTCTGCTGGCACACAGGTATGTGACCAAGCTGGCAAAAACAATAAAGCACCTTTAGAACATCCAGACCCATCGATATCATGCAAAACGAACCGGACCCAAAGTACAAATGGCGCGCAATGTTAGTCGTATCCATTGGAATATTCATGGCCACCCTGGATGGCAGTATTGTAAATATCGCACTGCCCACCCTGACAGACTATTTCAGCACTGACATACTCACCATCGAATGGGTGATACTTTCGTACCTGGTCACCATCACAACCCTGCTGCTTACCCTGGGCCGGCTTTCTGACATGTACGGACGCAAACCCGTATTCTCTTTGGGCCTGTTGATCTTCTCTCTGGGTTCCGGGCTGTGCAGCCTGTCGGCATCAGCGACCCAGTTGATAGCCTTCCGCGTTGTACAGGGTCTGGGAGCCGCCATGGTAATGGCGAACGGTCCTGCTATTATTACGGACGTGTTTCCCCATACCGAACGGGGCAAAGCAATGGGACTTATTGGCACCGTTGTCAGTATCGGTTCAATGGCCGGACCGGCTTTGGGTGGTTTTCTTATCCACCTGTGGGGCTGGCAGAGTATTTTTTACATTAACATTCCCATAGGGCTGCTGGGAACAGTATACGCCCTCAGGATCCTGCAGACCGACCAGCCCCGTGCCTGCCAGAAATTCGATGTTCCGGGTGCCGTCTTCATGTTCATATCCCTGATATCTCTGTTATTGGTGATTACCAGGGGCCAGGAGCTGGGCTGGGATTCACCGGCAATACTCAGCCTGTCGGTCATGTTCGCAGTCTTTTTGGCAGGTTTCGTTATGGCAGAAAAAAAGGTCGACCAGCCGATGGTAGAGTTATCCCTGTTTCAAAACAGGCCGTTCTCAGCATCGAATGCCAGCGGTCTATTAAGCTTTGTTGCCATGTTCACCGTAATCCTTCTTATGCCCTACTACCTGGAAAAAATACTGGGATACAATCCCAGCCATGTGGGAATGGCGCTGATAGCCGTTCCTCTGGTCATGGCGCTGGTGGCACCCATCAGTGGCTGGATATCTGATAAGACGAATTCATTTATCCTCAGCAGTATCGGGATGGGCGTTTCGTGTCTTGCCATGTTCCTGCTGGGCAACCTGGACCAGAACGCTACGTTCCCTGACATCGTGGTCAGGCTCGGGATGATAGGACTTGGGATGGGGCTCTTCCAGTCACCCAATAACAGCATTGTCATGGGTTCAGTACCAAAAAACCGGCTGGGGATCGCCGGTGGAATGCTCGGAATGGTAAGGAACCTTGGTATGGTCACAGGGGTTGCCATTTCCGGAGCGGTTTTCACCAGCGGGTTCCAGTCCAACCAGGCTGCTGGATTAACCTACGAAGCGTCCTTCCTTGGTGGTTTCCACAACGCTTTCATGGTAGCCGCAGTGATATGCGTGGTAGGTATCATCATGTCGCTCATGCGGGGAAAAAGCAGGGAAGAATAATCTTTCGTACTTACTCTTCCAGGTCATCGATGAGTTTCATTATTTTAATGGCCTTGTGCTTGTATTTTGCGCGTATGGATTGGTACTCTTTTTCTGACAGGGCACCATCGGCATAGTCCTCATCCAGTTCATTAAGGACCTTTAACAGGGCTTTCTTCGCTGATTTGAGCTCACCTATATCGAAACGTTCCAGATCTTCTGAATCGAGCACAGAAACAGCAGACACGCTGTGCCCAACCTCCTCACTGGTTTCGATGTCTTCCCCGGACCCTTCATCATATTCCTCGGTTTCCTGTTCCAGATAAATATCTTCATCCTCTTTTGCTGGCCTGGCTTTTTTCGTTCCCTCTGTTAAGCCCTTGCCAGGAAGAGTTTTGCCCCTCAGGATAGGAATACCGATAACCAGGATAATGATCAGCAACAGGAGCAGAATTAGAGAAACACCTTCCGTGTCAATGCCTGAACGACTCAGTACAAAAGATATCTCAATAAATTGAGGCTGTGCCCAATTATATGTCATCGCCCCTTCCAGGTTCTCGACTGAATCAGCCTCTATCTTGCTGCCGTCTTCATTGACAATCCTGGTTTTCAGGTCATCTGATTTGACCAGTTTGACAACCAGTGCCGGCAAGCCGGATGCAGGGATATAGTTATAGTTCACGTTCGTGGGATATTTCAGTTTCTTGGTATAGGTCACAGATTCGGTCATTTTACCGGTAGGTTCTGCCGGCACCATGTACTGCACCCGGTACATGGGAGTCATGCCAGTTCCTGCCAGAATAGTGTCATTCCATCCGATGACGTTATCATTGACAAAATAAACATTCAAAGGAATACCAGGGGTGTTTGCAGACATCCCAAGTTTTCTCATTTCCTCATTGAATATTCCATTTGGCACCCATGAAAATATTGGTCCAGTGTAGTTTCCAGTTCCAATATTTTTGAATACGATGGTTTCAGCTACTTTTAGATAGCCTGGATTTGAAACTTGGTC
This sequence comes from ANME-2 cluster archaeon, assembly GCA_019429385.1. Taxonomy (NCBI): domain Archaea; kingdom Methanobacteriati; phylum Methanobacteriota; class Methanomicrobia; order Methanosarcinales; species ANME-2 cluster archaeon. The sequence goes on from JAHYIS010000003.1 coordinate 94,209, forward strand.
AATTTCAATAAGATGTAGTACTATAACGACATTTGAACCATACGACGTGGCCGCACCACCCATTATACTCCCACCATTACTGCCACCTGTGGCATAATCTTCAAAAGCATATACCGGAGATGTAAAAAGCAGCAATACCAGGACAGACGATACAATAATGGACAGAGCCGGATCTTTTCTTTTCATTGATGAGTACTTCCTTTATATCCTAACGAGATTATGATGGTTATTTAATAATGTGACCTGCTTTTTAGTATAGTTATTCACGTGATTTTTCAGAAGTAATTTATTTTAATAAATACAAGTGAATATATATAACAATTTCTATACAGTTTTTATTATTCACTATATATAATTCTACTTAAATTGTTGTTATTGTTTCACTCACATTCTAGTCCTTCACCATAAACCCCTCAAAAACCGGGCTTTAATTAATTCTTTGTGTCTACGAATTAATAATCTCATGAGGTAAATCCCAAAAGTGAATATTTTTAAGTTAGAAGAGGCACCCCAGGAAATAGGGTAAAACGATGCAGAGCTTGTCGTTCCAATATTATCAAACTACCTCGGATGCTGCGAACTTTCACCGACATTGATATGACCATCAGGTGTATAAATAAAGGCAGATTAATGTAAACACGTTTGCTAATCTTTATCTATTCTCTGATTCTAGATTCCAAATAATTGATCGGAAAAACCGGATGCTCTGGATACATGGATAATGGTAAATGGAGAAAATATCATGGAATTTGAAAAGGTTGTCAATGAAGAAGATGTGCTCTGGTTCGAATTTACCTGTCCGTTCTGTTCCCGGTCATACCGTATCAACAAGACATGGGAACGTGTCGATGGGGGAAGTACATGCATGTATGACTACCCGGATGATAACATCCCGGATGATCACTGCCAGCACCTGGTCTCATGGGACAACTCTGAAGGTGGCAGCGATTACAATTGTGAGATCAATGAACTGGAATTTTTGACCAGGATGTCAGACCTGCCGTTTCGGGTCTGGGATGTGCTCCAGGAAGTGGTGAACAATGATGGTCTTCCTGAGGGTTGTGAGGTTGGTATCAGGGCATTTTATGTGAACAGCTATATCGTATTTATTTTCTGTAATGACCCGCAAACCCTTGCACATGTGGTGCTGGAAAAAACCAAAGAACATATTCGCAGATATAATGACCAGTATTGTCTGGACGCCGTTGACCTTGAGCGTTATTCAGAAATTCTAGTACCTGAATAATCGAGCCTGAAAACTGTAAATGGCAATTAAAGGAAGTGGACATATCACCGGAGTGGAAGAACTAATAGAAGTCGTTAGAAGCGAACAGGGGAAGGAAATAATTCACATTGATAGAATTATCGAACAAATGCAGTATCTCGATATAGAAGATGAAAGAGAGGTCCAGACCCTGGTCGAACTATTACAGCAAGAAGACGATGGTTATCTCCGGAGTGTTGCAGCTATGGCCCTCGGAGAAATTGAGAATAACGAGACAATTGAGCCACTTATCCGGGCCTTCACAACAGATGAGGACAGCCTTGTCCGAAGTATGGCTGCACTGGGTCTTGGAAATTTAAAGAGCGAAGAAGCAGTTGAACTACTTATCCAGTCCTTAACAACAGACCCTGAACAGACGGTCAGAAGTGACATAGCATGGGCCCTGGGGGAGATAGGGGATACAAGGGCAGTTGAGCCCCTTATCTCGTCATTGAAAAATGATGAAGAAAGGCGGGTCAGATGCAGCGTGGCACGGGCTCTGGGAGAGATACGGGACAAAAGGGCTGTGAGCCCGCTGATAAGAGCTCTCAGGGATGACCATAGATACGTCCGGATGGTGGCAGCAAAAGCTCTTGGAAAGATTGGAAATAAGAAAGCAGTCGTGCCGCTTATTCAGGCATTGAAAGGTGCCTCTCTGGTACATGAGAATGCCATCATTGCACTTGGCAGGATTGGAGACCACAGAGCGCTGGGCCCTCTGGTCGGGATGTTACGTGAACCCTGGGGAGAATATGAAGAGGTCAGGAAATACGCAGCCAGAGCACTGGGGGAAATGAGGAATACCAGGGCTGTTCCCAGCCTTGTTCTTGCTTTGGCGGATGAGGATATTGAGGTTAGCAGGTGTGCAGCCGAGGCTCTGGGTGAGCTCATGGATAAAAGAGCTGTTGTGCCGCTTATCTATTTCCTTGAGATGAGCAGTGACGAGATATTCCGCTTGAACGCAATTTCTGCACTTGGACTTATCAATGACAAAAAAGCGGTAGAACCTTTGATAAAGATCCTGTTGAATGATGAAAGCAGTATGGTCCGAATTGAAGCAACAACCGCTCTCATGCTTTTAATGGATGAAAGGGCAATTGAACCGCTAATCCAGACTCTACGCTTTGACCCGGATAGTGAAGTGCGAAAGGAAACAATGTTTCCTCTTTGTTTCATTATGAATAAAGTAGCGGTTGAGCCTCTGTCCGACATATTGGTAACAGAAATAGACAGTGAGGTCCGTAATGCTGCAATACATCATTTATCAGTACTGAAAGATGAAAGGGCGGTACCGGCTCTTATCCGGTCTTTTGTGTCAGATAAAGACCGTGAGGTCCGGGAGAATGCTGCGCGGGCCATAAAAAATATTGGGGGGGTCAATGCCCCTGGAGCATTGTTCCAGGAAATGGAAATCAGCGAGGAATGACCTCCTATGATGGGGGAGGTACGGATCAGGACCTTTTACAGATATGGTTATGTTGCATACGTATTCTGCAATGACCCCGAAACACTGGAGAAGGTGGTGTTTGTAAGGTAAATAAGGTGGTAGATATTGGCATGGAATTTGTGATGGGGTAATTGCTGTCTAAAAAAAGGTTACAATATACTAGTAATCTCAATACGAGGTGCCTTCTCATCCCCAGATACAGCATCAATTAAACCTTTAATGGCATCATATGCTTTGTTTTCCAAAATACCGTTTATATGCATGAATTGAACTGCTTTTATCATTGCCCCCTTAAGATGTTCGATGTATTTCAGCCTGTTCTTGAGAAGAGCTGCATGTTCATCTGAAACATCTTTCATTTCTAATAATTTCTTAATATCTTCAAAGCCATCAAGTTTTTTAATACACTTTTTGAGTTCACTTCTGGTATTGCTTAAAATATCATCACCCTGGCGCAATGAACTGATTTTAAAATCGTTTTGTGTGAGTACTCCACCATCAATAAGTATGTGGCTATTCTGTAATTGAAAAAGTCGATGCACAGTCATCTGGGTTTCCCCCCAAAGAGTATAATAATTCTGTATTGTTGATATCACGTTTTTTCACCTCAAATAGTAAATATGACTATAATACAGATTAAATTAATTTGACAAAAATCTTCCCATGAACACCTATTAATAATTTTATGGAGGAAGATATTTAATTTTTATGGCGGGATTCTCAGCATATGAATGGAGATATTGATTATGTCCTGCACACCAAGGCATATCTTTATATTTTACCCCTGCTAATATATTATAAATTACATTTTTAGCAGGGTTAATATTGTGGTTTATGTAAGCAGAAATCTGGAGAACCTGATAAAGGAGAATCTTGACAAACCTGAAATAATTGCAATTCTCGGGCCAAGACAATCAGGAAAAACAACTCTTCTCAAGCATATTTTCCAGACTCTTGAAAATGCAGTGTTCATAAGTTTTGATGACAGGATGGTACTTGAGATGTTCGTTGAAGATGAGAAAACCTTCGCAGAACTTTATGTAAAGAATAATCGGTACCTCTTCATAGATGAGTTCCCGTATGCAAAGGAAGGGGGGCAGAAGTTAAAGTACATTTATGACCATTACCCGGATACAAAAATATTGGTATCAGGCTCTTCTGCTCCCGGGCTTACAATTCATGGTATTAAATATCTCGTAGGCAGGATATTTGTCTTCAACCTGTATCCACTTTCCTTTGAAGAGTTTCTAAGATACCGGAATGTGGAGCTTTTTGATACCTACCTGAGCAGGAAAGATGCAATTCGGGCGTATCTCTATGAAAGTGGCGAATTGCCTGTGATCAGCAAACCGCTTATGGAAATGCTAAACGCAATCTATGATGAGTATATTGTCTATGGCGGATATCCCAGGGTTGCAATCTCAAAGTCCGGTGGAGAAAAGAGGCTCGTTTTGAAGAATATATACAGCACTTATTTTTTACGGGAAATAAAGGATATGTTGAGCTTAACTACGGATTTTAACCTGAGCAGGCTAATCAAGGCGCTATCAATAGAACTTGGCGGGCTTATATCCTATTCAAGTCTTGGCGAAGTTTCAGGTTTTGACTATAAGGGGCTTTTATGGCATCTCAACATTCTTGAGAAAACATTTATCTGTAAAAGGATTGTTCCTTTTTTTACCAACAAAAGAACTGAGATAATCAAGATTCCAAAAGTGTATTTTTTTGACAATGGGTTCAGGAATACCATTATTGATGATTTCAGGCCCTGCGATATCAGGCAGGATATCGGCATGCTGAATGAGGCATTTATTTTTTCCCAGTTGACATATGGGGGTGTGGAAGTAAAGTTCTGGAGAAGTAAATCCAAGGCAGAAGTTGATTTTATTGTGGAAAAGGAAGGTAGGCTTATTGCTATAGAATCAAAGAGCAGCTACCAGCGCAAGTCAAAATCCCTGATGCATTTTAAAGAAAAGTATGAGCCCTACAGGACGATTATTGCATCAAGGGAGGTCCTCAAGGACAGTGATGGTGTATTATACCTGCCGTTCGCATTCATTACCTCGATACTCGATAATGCGGGCAATAACATGTAACATTGTGCTTTCTTCTGCCTGTGAGGTTTACTATACGATTCTATCAGACTGTTAAAAATCCTCATCCAGAATTTTGAAGGGGACAGGAGATGTGCATGCCTCTGATTCTGGTAAAGAAGGGATTTGTTATTGTTTTAGCGCCTTTTGTAGTACCTTAGTGACATGTTTATGGCGTCTTTATGGCGTATTTATGGCCCTATATGTCCCAATTAGATTATAGGCCGTTCCCGTGTGCCAATCCTACTGTGTCAGCGAAACCTGTGCTATAAAGTACAGAGCGGGCACAGGTTATCAGTGCAGAAGAAGTGGCAGTTGGTCAGGTGCAGGAAGGGGGGCAGCAGGGAATGAAGAAATATATAGAGAACACTTTTATCACATAAATAATATATTTTAACTGGCTCAGGCACTTCCCAACATAGCCCCATCTTCAAATCCCACACACCGACCCCTCCCCCATCCTCAAACATCTCACCGACACATTTCTCGAACTCCTGAAACGCAGGCATATCACGTATCCCCTCATCCCCATTACCAAAAGCATCCAGCATAGAAGTGTAATACCATGCAACTGAGTCCTTTGAGGCATTGAAGATATCCCACACACCGTCCCCCAGCCTGTCATAGTCCCTGATGATATCCCGTAGATTGGCTCGTGTACCGGCACAGGAGAGCAGCTTCATATACCGACCTGTATTTTTGATTAAGCTGATGGTATGGAACTTGCGTTCAGTCCAGACCTTGCTTTTTGCTCCCTCTGGCATTTATCAGTTATTCCGTCTGGGAAGTCACATCTGTCAGGGTCGCCACCTCTTCGCCGAACGCATCTCAGATATCGGATAGGGTGTAATCTTTATTTTCTAGAACATCATGCACTTATTTAAACATTAAATATAGATGGTCTCATGTAATTTTCACCCCGACATCACACTATAAGTACTATAGTGGTTATAGTAATAAAATAATATGAGTGCTACAACCACAATTCAAGTAAAGACAAACACGCGTGATGCCTTACTTGAAATTGGACATATGGGCGATGACTATAACACGGTCATTGAAAATCTGATTATTGAACACAATCGTAATTGCCTTGTTGAACACAGTAAACAGGTTGTCAAAGAGCGCAAAAATGATTTTGTCAATATAGATGACCTTTGATGTATTGGTTCTTCCAGATATTTTTAAGAACCTCCCGCCCAATTTTAGGGATAACATCAAGGCAGCAATTAAAGAGTTGAATGACCCTTTCCCAGGATCTGGAAAAGGTGAGAAAAAGGAAATTAAAGGTGCTAATGATGTTGCATATCGTTTAAGAGTAGGAAGTTTTCGCATCTTCTATCGAATCGATAAGGAAAAACGTACCGTTTACGTATTTGACATTTTGACAGCAGAACAGGCACATAAAAAATATGGCCGATTGTGACTTCAACTCAATGATTCAATTTCACGTTTTTCTTTAACATTGTGGGACTACATCAGCAAGTATGCGGAGGAGCATTGCTCCCCATGGCTGGCTGCCACCCTGCCGCCCTGAAGGGCTGCGGTGGCAGGGTCAGGTATGCATGGGGTTGTTGGTGTACTGCATTACTCATCCCCCAGCCTGTCATAGTCCCTGATGATATCCCGTAGATTGGCTCGTGTACCGGCACAGGAGAGCAGCTTCATGTCCCGGCCTGCATTTTTGATAAACTCGATGGTATGGAACTTGCGCTCAGTCCAGGTCTTGCTATTTGCTGTCCAAATTTATTCGTTCTTGCGGCTCGGAAGTCATGTCTAACAGGGTCGCCACATCGTCACCGAATGCATCTCTGATATCTAAAGTAAGGAGTGTACACAGACATCAGTGCAGGAGGGGGCTGGTCAGGTGTGGAATGGCGGCAGCAGGGAGTGAAAAAAGATATCGGTACTGGAATAATTTCAAATATCAGAATAATTATATAAAATCAACAAATTCATCGTTGGTTAAACCAGCTTCTTTGATTATTCTGCTTAGTGTCCCCTTCTTCAAAGAGTTATGTAATGGAACCGTGACTTTAATTATATCATCGCCTTCAATGTTTTCCAATCTCACATGGCTTCCCCGTTGCCTTACTTTTACAAACCCCGCTTTTAATAGAACTTTAATTACTTTCTCGCCTGAAACTACTGGTAACTTCATAGAATATACCCATAGTTAGACAGCAACTTCAGCAACTTCAGCAAAGTTCGTTAAAATTGGATTTTCGGTAGGTTCTAAATAAAGTTCTATAGCCTCTTTAATGTTATTTAGCGCTTCTTCTTTACTATCACCCTCAGAAATACATCCTGGAAGTGAAGGCACATATACCACATAGCCGCCTTCTTCAGCTGGCTCTAAGACTACTTTGAACTTCAAGACTTTCACCTAGAATTTTATATGCTGTTTTATGATATAAATCTAATTCATTAAATGAAAAATTTTGATTGTTAACAACCTTCACGCTTACTCAACAGCCAGAGCACGGTGAATGCATGGGAGCGGGCACAGGCATCAGCGCAGGAGGGGGGGCGAGTGCAAGTGGATGTAAGATGTTGCTTCTGTTTAGCATCACTCAATTTTTATATTTTAACAGCCATGTCGACACTCCAACGGCACAACAACTGTATATAACTTCCCATCACTGCAACCCAATCAACTGGCCCCAGCACTTCCCAACATAATCCCCCCATCTTCAACCCCTCTCACACCGACTTCTCACCCATCCCCAAACATCTCACCGACACATTTCCCGAACTCCTTAAACGCAGGCATATCACGTATCCCCTCATCCCCATTACCAAATGCAGCCAGCATAGAAGTGTAATACCATGCAACCGAAGTCTTTGAGGCATTGAAGATATCCCACACACCATCCCCCAGCCTGTCATAGTCCCTGATGATATCCTGTAAATCGGCCAACTTGTCGGCACAGGAGAGCAGCTTCATATCCCGGCCTGCATTTTTGATTAAGTTGATGGTATGGAACTTGCACTCAGTGGAGGTCTTGCTTATTGCTCCTGTCCGTATGTATTAGTTCTTCCGGCTCGGAAGCACCATCTACCAGGGTTGCCACCGCTTCGCCGAACGCATCTCTGATATCGGACAGGGTGTAATCTTCATCTTCTACAACATCATGCAGCAATCCGGCGATAACCACGTGCTCGGGGGCATTATTCTTCATGAGGGTGGAAGCAACGTCCAGAGGATGGACGATGTAGGGTATGGTTGAACTTTTCTGGCAGGTGTTTTTATGGGCATTATAGGCAAAATTGAATGCTTCAACGATTGGATTATTATCTTGAAAAGTCATGGTTTCCATGTTCCATCTTACTTTGTATTAGTTTTTGTAACTTATTATATTCGCCAGTATGCTGTCCGGTTTAAAGTATTTGAATGTCCAGAAGATTTTGTCCATCTATCCTGGCAGCAGGGAGTATAATCTGATTACATTAATGTGATTGAGTGGGAAGCGAGAGAGGGGCACCATAATCCACAGTGATAGAAGAGGATTGAGATTGAAAAATCATTTTACATTTCAGGTTTTATCATCCACACTTAACTTCGTATCTACCTTTTATTTGCTCGATTTTACCGGATCTTTTTAGCCTGGTTAACGAAACTAATAACGTTTTTTCATCACATCCGAATCTGTTGGTTATTTCAACCATAGTCATAGGATTGATAGTCAGTTCCCTTATGATTCTATCTTCAAACCATTGTTCCATTTGCTCATGTGACCTCTTTGAGATGCGTTCTGTTATTGGGGTTTCAAGACCAAATGACGTTTTTAATTTGTACAGCTTATCATGGAGATCGATCTCACATATCATATCATGTCTTGATTGATCGATACATTCTGTAAATATAACTTCCCAGTCAAGACCCGACCTTGCCAGTAATAAAAGATCGTCTTCATCGTCATCTCTTTGAGTGACGCTTTTAAGAAGGAAGATATCTTCTTTTGAAATTATCCAGACCTTCAACTGCCCCTTTTCCATAAGGATTTTTGCCCGGTTGATCATGCCGGGAGATAACCTGAGTTTTTTACATACATATTCATGGAAAATATCCCACCTGAAACCATCAGCGTTTTCAAGTATCCGGGTTGCAGACATCATTCTGTATTCGGGTGTCAGCTTGCTGATCTTTTTTTGTTTGTAATCTGATATCTCAAGAGCTAAGACCAGTTCCTCTACCTCCTTTTGGGTAGAAAATAGAACATCGATATCTTTTGTAGCAGCTTTTACACCATATCGTATCATAGCAGCGCCGCCTAAGAGGTAAAGGTTAACCGGTATTGTCAGAGCATTGCCGACCTTTTCCAGTTCTGCGAATACATACTTTTCATTAAATCCTATTCGTGACATTTTATGTCATACTCCGCTGCTTTTTGTTTAATATACAAGGGTGATGGCATGAATTTTTCTTCAGGTTGTTCCCAGGTATTTACCAGGTTTACTATGCTTCCTGCAATATCAATGCCATACTGGTGTGAAATTTTTATAAACCGATTTGAATCGATTTTTATTTTTAGCATGTACAGTATCACATAGGTAAGGTTCCTTTTGCTGTATGGATCTAGGGCAATTGCATGGACTGCAATTTCTTCGCAGGACAGTTCCCTCAATGAATAGAAATAATGGTTTTCGGTCTGCATGAGCGGGATTATTTTTGATATTGCAGTTAATCCAGTGGGTTGGATATTTTCATGTCTGATAGTTATGTCTGAAACTAAAAGAAATTCAAAGCCATGTGATGTGATAAAACGACCATGCGATGATAATTTGTTTAATGTGGATACTGCAAAGTAGGAGCAATAATCCCTGATGAATTCCCTGATATCCTCCAGGTCAGGGGATAATTCGTATTCTGAATCCCGTTGAAGCACAATGGCATGATTTTTAAATTCCCTGATATTGCGACGGATAGTTGCTTCTGATATCCCGCTCTCATCAATCAGTCGGATAAGGTTTGCTTTTCCGGTGGACAGTACGGCCAGGACCTTTATACTTGACCCCGCTAAAAGTTCAGCAAGGGGCATATAACTTCGTTTGTGAAGGATGGTCATGAGTTTAACAGCATGCAGGTTGCAACTCAGTCCCACATGCTTTGTGATGCCCGTTTTGGAGACCTCCACAAACCCTTTATGTTGTAATGCTGTTACTACCCTCGAAATATATCCTGCAGTAACTCCTGTTTGCCTGGCAAGCTCGCTCATGGTGGGTGAATTATCGAGAATTGCTATTATTTTCAGTTCGAGTTCTGAAAGTTTGAAGTCCATTACATGTCAAAATTGTATAATATTATATAAGTAGTTTACTAATATGATTGTTACGAAGAGAAACTCACCCTTTTTTCTACATTAAGCTTTATTGTAGTGATTCCAGTTTTCATACACTTCTTCACTTCCCAACATACCTCCCATCTTCAAGCTCCATACACCAACCTCTCACCCATCCCCAAACATCTCCCCCTACACATTTCCCGAACTCCTGAAACGCAGGCATATCACGTATCCCTTCATACCCATTACCAAATGCAGCCATATCACGTATCCCTTCATACCCATTACCAAATGCAGCCAGCATAGAAATGTAATACCATGCAACCGAAGTCTTTGAGGCATTGAAGATATCCCACACACCATCCCCCAGCCTGTCATAATCCCTGATGATATCCCGTAGATTTGCCAACTTGTCGACACAGGGGAGCAGCTTCATATCCCGACCTGTATTTTTTATCAAGTTGATGGTATGGATCTTGCGCTCAGTCCAGGTCTTGCTTTTTGCCCCCGTCCGCATGTATTAGTTCTGCGGCTCGGAATTCACGTCTGCCAGGATCGCCACTTCATCACCGGACTCATCTCTGATATCTAAAGTAGGGAGTGTACGCAGGCAGCAGTGCAGGAGGGGGGCGCGTGCAAGTGGATATAAGATGTTGTACCTGTTTAGCATTACTCACATTTTATATTTTAACAGACATATTGCCATTCTAACGGCACAACAACTAAATCTAACTTCCGACCACTGCACCCCCATCCACCTGCACCCACTCATGGACAGCGGTGTCCATATCCCAGGTTGTCAACAAAGGGGGCTCTTAGGCACAATAATTATTGTTTGCAGCCATAAAAAAACCGTTATTAAGCGGTGGATGTCAATAAACTGTTTTCGAAAAATGTCTTGAGAATCTCTTTTTTGATAGGTTTGGGTATTTTCCTGCTTTCTTTTATGGCGGTCTCAAGCCAAAGTTCCATTCCTATTTTTACTTCTTCCAGTGCTTCTTCTTCAGTTTCTCCGAAAGCTGAACATCCTTGAAGTTCTGGAACTACAGCGATATATCCTTCATCTTCTTCGCTATAAAATATCTCTATTGCATATTTATGCATCAGTATCATCTTCTGTTATGAAATCATATTGTTCTATTATCTTGATAAATTCTTTTACCTGATAAGGCTTTGCCTTGCCCCCTACGTCCTGAAAATTTAGCATTTCTTTAATTCCTTCTTTTGCATATATCCTATGGCTTCCTTTTTAGCTCTTGAATATAAAACCAAAGACTTCTGCCGCTTTGCATAGTTTTTCAAACCGAATATTTTTAGGATTATCTTTCAACTCCTCAAATATTCGGCGTTTATTCATGTGCGTGAAAATGACTTTATAAGTAAAAAGTTAGTTGTTTTTATCTGGGTTTTGAATGTATAAAAAAATAACACATCTGTACCTGCAGCCTGTTTGAAATAATCCTCACAGCTGGCTGCCACCCTGCCGCCCTGAAGGGCTGCGGTGGCAGGGTCAGGTATGCATGGGGTTGTTGGTGTACTGCATTACTCATCCCCCAGCCTGTCATAGTCCCCGATGATATCCCGTAGATTTGCCAACTTGTCGGCACAGGAAAGCAGTTTCATGTCCCGACCTGCATTTTTGATTAAGTCGATGGTATGGAACTTGCGCTCGGGCCAGGTCTTGCTTTTTGCTCCCGTCCGCATGTATTAGTTCTTGCGGCTCGGAAGTCACGTCTGCCAGGGTCGCCACCTCATCACCAAACGCATCTCTGATATCTAAAGTAAGGAACATACGTAGGTATCAGTGCAGGAGGGGGATAAAAAAATTAGCAACTAACTCGTGCGAACTGGTACGAACTCTTTGTCGCGATATATTGCACCTAAATTATATTTTAACAGCCATAGCGACACTCCACCGGCACAACAACTGTATATTACTTCCCACCACTACTACTCAATCAACTGGCCCCGGCGCTTCCTAATATACCACCCTACCTTTAAACCCCTCCCCCATCCCCAAACATCTCACCGACACATTTCTCAAACTCCTTAAACGCAGGCATATCACGTATCCCCTCATCCCCATTACCAAAAGCATCCAGCATAGAAGTGTAATACCATGCAACCGAGTCCTTTGAGGCATTGAAGATATCCCACACACCATCCCCCAGCCTGTCATAATCCCTGATGATGGTCCGTAGATTGGGTCATATACCAGCACATGATAGCTGCTTCATATCCCGACCTGCATTTTTGATAAAGTCGATGGTATGCGCCTTGCGCTCTGGCCATGTCTTTTTTTTACCCCCGTCCGCATGTATCAGTTCTTCCGGCTCGAAAGTCATGTATAACAGGGTCGCTACTTCATCACCGGACCCATCTTTGATAATTAAAGTAAAGAGCTTAAACAGGTATTAGTACAGGGGGAGGGGAGGGATTAAATAAAAATTAACAACTAACTCATGCGAACTGGTACGAACTCTTAGTTGCACAGTATTGCATTTAAATTATATTTTAACAGCCATGGCAACACTCCACCGGCACAACAACTGAATACAATACCCCACACAACATCCAGCGCATCGCCACCCCCATACAAACACCCGTGCAGTAGGACCACAGGAATCATCCCCACTGTTGACACCCTCCCCCCGAAGGACCCCGTTGTCAGAATCGGTTACACCAAGGATTGCTATCGTACTGCATCACCCACACCCGGCCAGCAGTAATTATAAATCCCATCCTTTTCATAGCGCTACCCCGTATCCCTGTATAGCCAGCCAGACACGAGGCAAGAGCCTGACTCTGCGGCATTGTGAGAAGATGACCGACAATGGACCAGCCTACTGAACATCCAGACGACGTCAACCCATCAGGACCGGTGGCAGGGATACTAGAAAGTTTTGTATAGAATTACACAATTGTTTGTACAATATTATCACAATTATTTTATAATGTAAGATCAATAAACTAATGAAATGATTCAGAAACATATATTCACGACGGACCAATTTGAAGATAAAAATAGAATGAAAATTGCCTTACTGATAGATGGCGATAATGCACAACCATCTTTAATTGAGAAAATTATAGCAGAAACAGGAAAATATGGACCAAGCACTATCAGACGCATTTATGGTGATTGGACAACACCAAACATGAATGGGTGGAAAGAATCGTTAAATAATCTTGCAATTCAACCTATCCAACAATTCCGTTTTACTATTGGAAAGAATGCTACTGACAGTGCAATGATTATTGATGCTATGGATATCCTTCATAGCGGTTTAGTTGAAGGTTTTTGTATTGTCTCTAGTGATAGTGATTATACAAGACTAGCGACAAGGATCCGTGAAAGTGGAATTTTTGTTATGGGAATTGGTCAAAATAAAACACCGAAACCCTTTGTAAATGCATGTAATAGATTTGTATATACTGAAAATTTAACTCTCAATGATTCGAAATTAATCAATGCAAAGGATGCAGAGAAATCATTAATAGTTGACGAAAAAGCCAAAATATTAGAACCTATTCCCCTACTCAAGGAAGCTTTTGAAATGGCATTAAGAGAAGATGGGTGGGCACAATTAGGCACTATGGGACATTATTTACCTCAGCTAGATCCTGGTTTTGACCCAAGATCGTATGGTTTCAAACAATTATCACAACTAGTCAAGGCACATTCAAATATATTTGAATTGAAACATCAAGATGATGGTTCTATATATCTGAAGATAAAAGAATGAATATTTTGCTTCGAAAATCAATAAAAAATATATGAAATGTGATATGACTGGGAATTTATTAAACTTTAGTGAGATTAATTATCGAGTTCATCTATCTAACATACGAATATCCACTCAATTCGGCCCATACATTTTACAAGGTATTGTCATCAAGATAACGCCAACGACTTATAAACCGCATCAATTGGATCTTCATAAAAAGATATCTGGAACTTACTAAATAAATCCGGCGGCACTGTTGACATTTTTGATGCCACTGATATCGGGATGAGGACTTTCCTAGCTCCAGCATCCATGCAAACCTGCAAGAGGTCAGATAAATTATCTATACTACTAATAGAACCGCCTATAGTAATTGTACCCAAGATTGCAGTCTGTTCTTGTACTGGTTTCTCCAGAGCACCTGAACATAAACTAAGAAAAGCTGCAAGAGCCAGATCATCAGACATTCCCACACCTGTTAGGTCTTGCACATGTAAATGGAAATCTTTTTCTTTTATTGAAATACCTTGACTGACTGATTTTGCATTTGCCTTAAAATAGTTAAATGCGGTTTGAATAGCTTCTTTAGCTTTTGGATTTGAACCAAGACCTGATTTTTCATATTTTCCGGAACCTGGAACAACCTGTAACTCTAACTTATACACTCCAATCTTGCTGGAGGGAGCAGCAGACACTGCATAAACCTGCCCTGGTTTTGCCATCCCTGCAGGAATGATCTTGCTTCCACCGCTCTCCGGGACCGTTACAAAATGTTCAATCATATCTTCATTGTCGATATAAGAGAAATTAACATCATAAAATTCAATCCCACCGATTTTCTTTAACTGCTCCTTAACCCTTCTTCGTCCTACCATTGCATATTCAAGGATCTCTTGTGCTTCCTCTTTGGATATGTTCTCGTCAGGGTATACCAGCTTCATCAAACCGGAAAATGTCTTTTTTACCGCAATGACATCTCTCTGGTTCAAATTATTTCCGAGCTTGAAATAATTGAATATATTGTCACTGAAAGACCGTTTTCTCATTTCTCTGAGGAATTCAGCAAAATAATCTACAATAAAACCATACCTATCAGTGAAGTGTTCTGGTCTGAACTTTGGAACCTCCCACCCTGGCAGATAATAGTGGATCCTGTCAAAAAATGCACTATCGTTATTCATCCCTTCGGGGAATGGAGCAAATAGGTGGAATGTTTTGAGCAACGATGATATGCTCTGGTTAACATTGCCAACAAAAACAACGGATGCATTTGCATTTATCTGGTCTTTTCCCCTGGCAAATGAACCGGATGCCATGTAATCTTTGAGTATCTGTATTCCATCCTTGTCTTTGAACCGTATCCCTGCAACTTCATCGAAGGCAACAACGTCCCACATCCCCACGAGTCCTACCTGTCTTGTACTCATGTTAAAGAACAGGTTTGCAACCGTGGTCTGTCCCCCGGATATCAATATTGAGTTAGGGGATATTTCCTTGAAAACATGAGATTTTCCGGTACTTCTCGGTCCGAGTTCACACATATTATAATTGTTTTCAACAAGAGGCACAAGCCGTTCTATTAAATGCCATTTTGCCGGATATTCCAGTTGTGTGGGTTCCATTCCGATGGTTCTTAGAAGGACGTCTATCCACTCATCTTTTGTGAAGTTCTTCCTCTGGTCTATAAAATCATTTATGTTAACATTTGGAATCTGTATGGGTTTTAAGTCAGCGATCATAAATGGGGACTGGGAAGAATCAGATAAATATTCCATCTTGATGATGCACCAGATACCACCACCGAGCAGTTTTTCATATTTTTTTATATAAAATGGGTCAACTTCAACTTTCGAGATTCCCAGATTAGAGAACAATGCTTCGTAAACATCCCGTTTTTCATTGAGCTTAACGGTAACTTTGTCTATTATAGTATAGTATCCGGTTTCTCGTATTTTTGACTTGATCAATTCAGCTTCATCAGGGCGAACGTAATTCTCTGAGAGTATATTTTTTACTTTCTTGACGCCCTCTTTGATAAGGTCTTCATCATCTGTGGCACAGTTTGATCCTAAGAGGTATTCTAACACATATACGGGAACATTATGACCTACTTTCATAAGTTTAGTGAGGTCCTTTCTTACCACCTTTCCTGGGAAATAGGTGTTCAGTTTATTATCGATCTCAGTGTTTGAATCTATATCTGCCATTTTCATCTGCCTGACTTATTGATTGGTTGAATTTATTAAAAGTCATCTGTTATTAGAATGTCCACTATCATGGGAATCTCAAATATTTCCTGCTGCAAAGCCTTAGAATCGTCATCTTTCCCAATTAAACTATAAGTTTTATTTTCGATATCGCTACTCAGGGTTAAAATTACTTCCTGGATCCTTTCTTCTGGTTCATCAGAAGTACTGTCTGCAATCACCAGTTTTTCGTCACTGACCTTTTGTCCATCAGTATCATACAAGGCAAGCTTGAAACTCAGCGGCTCACGTTTGTCGGTCACCTTTCCTGTTTGTAGTAATTTTACCTTAAAGGTGCTGTTGGTTATCTTTTTATGGGAATCTAAGACTGTGACCTCCACTTTGCCGTGTTCGATCCCTTTTCTATCAAGGTCTGACTCATATTTATTTTGGCTGTAAATAAGGACAGGTATTACAATTTCCTGCAATGAAGCCCCCCCATGGACGTAATTCACTCCTCCGCCTTGTGATTTGAAACGCAGGTCTCCTAATGGAACGTATATATGCATCTGTTTATCTGAATCCATTGTAGGAGCCATATTGAATTTATGTATATTTCGTAGCGTCAAATCCTGTTCACTCATGATGAAACGTTTATTAGCCTCGATGATCTTGTTTTTATCAAAATCCTGTGTTTCAAGTTTATCAACGTTTTCGAGATGTTCTCTTTTATAAATGAAACCATGGTCTGATGTGACTATGATTTTTGACACATTGAGAGATCTCCCCAGATATTTGATCATCTTGTTAATATCCTGTATAGTAGATTCCACTGCATTGAAGACATTATGTTCTGAAGATTTGTTATCTCCTGTTTCGTCAATCCTGTTGTGATAAATGTAAATAACCCTTTTTTTGGTCTCGTTTCTTGCATCGTCCCTTTTTAACGCCTTGAGCTCATCGAACTTAAATACATTAGAATCGCTGACACTATTTGACAGGATCTTACCCCTGTTTTCAGTTCCCTCTGAATCAATTCCATCAACAAAGATATGATTGTTCCTGTATTCGAGCTTATTATGCGGCAGCAGACTTGCCATTCCAAGCTTTGTGTATGATGGGAGTGAGCTTGCCATTGCTTTTAGTTCGATAGTGCCTATTGAGCTTTTGTTAACCACATCTTTTAGTTCGACTGCTGTTTCGTATCGCAATCCATCCGATATGATGACTGCTACTTTATCCTTGTCATTTCTTCTGAGGATATTGTCTATATATATGTTGTAAAATTTGTTCTGGTTATCGATGAGTTCGATGTTCCATGTATCTTGAAGCTCTGAGTCGATCAGGTCGCTCCAGCGGGTGAGAAGTTTATTAAGCAATTTATTATAAAGATTTTCGACTATATCCTTGATATCTCTCTTGAGTATCTCTTTCTCACTGTCCTTATCGTAGTGGTAATAGAACTTGCGGTAAAAATAATCTATTAGATAGTACCGGTTCATATACCCCTTAAAGAGTTCATTCAGGCTCTGTTCATTGATACCTTCCTGTTCAATCTCTTTTGAGAACTGATGAAGCTTAATTGCATTTTCAAGGGCACAGTAGATGTTCCGGTATGTTTGATACCAGTGTTTTGTTTTTCTATTGTCTATCCATTCTAGATATTTGTTGAAATCATCGCTGCCTTCGGTAAGTTTCGTGACTATTTTTTTGATGATGTTCTTGTCAAATAAGTCGATGGATTCGGCTTCAAGATAGTCTTCTACTTCGTTTTTGTTCAGAAGTGATGTCAGATTATTCTCAAGTTTATGTTCGTCGGCTGCGAGCAAATTGTTACAGTAAGCATCAAAATCTTTGGAGTATTTTGAATTGTCCATCCATCCTCTTATGAATATCTCACATTCGTTGCTATGCCTATTGATATATTGTTCATAGGATTTCAAAACGACACTTGCATTCCTGTCTATGTGGGTTATTATGAAGCTAAGAAACAGTTTCTTCAGGGTCGGATGTTCTGATGAATACCCGAAACGCCTCCTGATAATATCCCAGAATCTATCTACAAGCCCGAATCTATTGAATTCACCCCAGATTGTGTTATCTTCTTCTTCCAGGGAACCCATTAGAAGATTCCTGACTATCTCTTTTTGATCAATTGTAGAAGACCTTGAAAGTGCTGCCAGCATTCCCAATACAAATGTATCCTCTTTCCAATCATTGCGGTAATGCCGCTTGAAAGCTAAAACACGGTCTTTATGTGTAAAGAACTTTTTATGGTCTTCTAACAATTTATCGAGGTCGTAACCTTCGATGCCGAGTTCACTTTTGATATCTGATATCGTGCTGTTCTCGAATCTTGATGAATAAAGTTGAATGTCAAGTAGCCAGTTGGATTGTGCGTCTCGTTCTGCTTCAGGTGAATAAATAAGATAATCCGACTCTGTATCGTCTTTTTCAAGGAGCTTTTTGGTTTCGAAGAAGTTGTTGTTGAGAATGTGGAGATTTATGTCTTTTTCAGAGAGAGAGGATTTAATCTGCCCAAGTTCTTCTTCATCTTTAACTGTCCCGTCCTTATCGTACCAGAATACGAGTTTT
This sequence comes from ANME-2 cluster archaeon, assembly GCA_019429385.1. Classification (NCBI taxonomy): domain Archaea; kingdom Methanobacteriati; phylum Methanobacteriota; class Methanomicrobia; order Methanosarcinales; species ANME-2 cluster archaeon. The sequence goes on from JAHYIS010000003.1 coordinate 112,807, forward strand.
CTTTTCTCGTAGTCATCTTTGACTTCGAATTTTTTAAGGATGCTCTGGATTGTCTTTTCTATGTTTTGCATATTTTCGACCTATGTATAGAACGTTATATGTTTTGGCGCCTTTTGTAGGGCCTTAGTGATGTGTTTATGGCGTCTTTGTGGCGTCTTTGGCGTCTTTGTGGCGCCTTAGAATGTATACAGTTCCTTTTCCAGTAATCCCAATTTGTTCAAGGAGTCCTGCTGATACCAGATTTACTAAATCTCTTGACGCTGTTCTGTTAGAGGTATTACAAATTTCCTGGTATTCTTTATTGGTAATCTGTCCTTTTTCCTTGACATACATCACAGCTTTGATCTGCCTTTCATTCAGGTTCAGGCTGTGGAGATATTCATCATCATAGACATCTTTTCTAAATACAACCTGGAATCCCTGGTATTCCTCAAATATCGGTTCTGGAAGTCCGGCTTCGAGACAGTGTTGTTGTATTTTTTCTATGCCGCTGCCCCATCTTTCAATCAATTCAGTATCATATAATACTTCTGCCAGTCCTTTGTTTCGCAGGGTTGATGAATGTGGTTTGTATAGTTCTTCCAGTGTTATCCCATAGGGTAAAAACCCGGGACTCCTGATTATAAGTTTGTCGTCATAGATTCGTACTTCGATGTCTGAGAAGATCGTATAGTCCCGATGGCAAACGGCATTGATGAGGGCTTCTCGCAGGGCTTCTAATGGGTAATCCCATTTTTGCTCTCGTTCTGGCCTGCCTGTCATCACAAATTCGACATTGATGTTTTTGTGTATGAAGTCCATAGCTTCGTCTATCTGCTCAAAAACGGTGCCAACGATCATCCTGTCATCAATGACAATATGCCCTTTTTTGAACCTTCCACAGTGTATCGCAGCCTGGGAAATGAATTTATTTGTCTCTTTTGAAAACAGAAGGATTGCTGCCCGTGTGGGCTGCCCCTGCGTAATCAGTTTCATTTTTTCAAGAACCGGCATTGGTTCTTCATCGTCCCCTATCTTTTTCCTGCCGGTTTCTTTTGCTTTTTTGATATATCGTTTGACCTTTTCAATGTCAATATCTGAAAGCTTTGCATCTTTTGCAGGATATTTGTCCCAGCTCATTCCTGTAGAATGGAGGTGCATTTGTGCAACTTCCTGTGCGCTCATTGCACGATTGCTGCTGTCCTCTCTTTTGAGGCATTTTCCTTTTGTTGATACGGGTTTTATTGGATTTTCTTTTATTTTTACTGCGACGACGGTCTTTCCACTGACTTTTATCTGTTCGATCTCAGGGATTATGCGGGGGTCTGTGCTCTGGGATATTTGATTTGTCCACTGGTTGAGTGTTTCTTTTCCGATTTTGATACATTTGATGTTGTTTTGGTCGGATACGCCTATAAAAATCGTGCCGCCCCTTGTATTGGCGAAAGCTACTGCTGATTCGATGGTTCGGTCATCGAATTTTTCTTTGAATTCGATGGTTTCTGATTCTCCGGTTTTGATGAGGTCTGGGAGGTTCATATTGAAATTCCAAAAAGTTCTCTTTGATTTCTCCTTTATCCGCTGTTTTTTACCGTTGTCTTCGGATGCTGTGATGTCTGATGCTTTGCGATAAGTTCCCGGACCGCAGGAACTAATTCAACCGGGACATCTATTGTAGTCTCAGTTCTGTCATCATAGGCTGCCTCATCCTTGGCCAAGGCTTCCTCTTTATGTTTGTTTTTCATAATGTCAGAACTCTGTGTACCCCTCTTTATCCCATCCATTTAGGAATTTACTTTCTTTCATTCTTTCTTTCGACTCCTGCGCTTATATGATATTAATGACCCTTTTTGGCTAAGAAATCCTTACCTTTGGCTGTCAGGCGGTATTTTTGCTTGCTGCTACGGGGCTTATCAGGGATTGTCATTTCAATATAATCAAGTTCCAGAAGGTTCTTGATTTGTTTTTTAAGTTCTCCTGATACGGTCCTGTGACCTACCCCAG